>JBILFE010000152.1:0-7200 GCA_044351705.1 Luteolibacter sp.
GCCTTGTTTGCGGATCTCATGCACTGCCTCGGACACCCGCCGCTTCGAGTCCTGCAAGCCACCCAAGTGTGCTCCCATGGCGTCACACAGCCCCACCAAGCGCTCCCGTATGCCGCCACCCATTGTTGGAATTTCTTCGTGCATGGGTTGGCACGCTACCCCCCCCCGCCCGTCCTGTCAGTAGGAAATGCGGGAAATCGGGACCCTGCCCGCAGTGGCGCGATAAGGAGGCACCACTCATGTGGTGCATGTTGAGGAGTCGTTCATGGTTGGTGCCGATGGTGCTCGACCATGAATTTCCATTCGCCCGACGACAAGAGTGTCGTCGCTCCTTATCTCGGCCTGACCGCCGCCAAGTGACTCGGAAGCTTCAGCAACGAATCCACCCCAATCAGTGGCAATCAGTGTTTCAGTGGTTTCTTTGGCACGATTTACCAGAACCCGGTGGGTTTTTATAACTACCCCCTTAACTTGACGCGCATGAGCGCGGGGGGAAGATGCCCAGTGTTTGGGGTTGTTGCTCGGGTGACTCTGCGGCGGCTTGGACTACAGGGGATGAACCACAAAGAACGCTGAGAGCACAAAGAATTCCCCCCTTCTCGGCGATCTTTGCGTTCTCTGTGGTTAGGACATTGTATTCCAACCCAATGACGTCTCAAGCCAAATGCCCTGCCCCCGCGCGCCGCGCCTGAAATCCATCCTTGAATTTCCGGTTGAATCTTGCCGCGAGTCCGTCCATGCTGCCGCGCGTCGCCTGCGGAGCCAGCCCGGTTCGAGCGCGCCCCTAGCCATCCCCCCCTTTTTCCAAGCTCATGTCACTCGTCACCCATGTGCGCAATGCCGGCGTTGTCGGCGCCGGCGGCGGCGGATTTCCCGCCCATGTGAAATTGGCCGCCAAGGCCGACACGGTGATTGCCAACGGAGCGGAATGCGAACCGCTGTTGCACAAGGATGCCGCCGTGCTCCAACACCGCGCCGCCGAGGTCGTGCGCGGCATTCTGCTGTGCGCCGAGGCCGTGGGTGCCTCTGATGTGGTGATCGCGATCAAGGCCAAAAAGAAACACGCGGTGGCCGCCACCCAGGCCGCCTGCGCCGGTACCCGGGCGCGGGTTCATTTGCTAGATGATTACTATCCCGCGGGTGATGAATACGATTTGGTGTACTCGGTGACCGGGCGCTTGATTCCGCCTGCGGGACTGCCGATTCATGTCGGAACCGTGGTGCAGAATGTGGAAACGCTGGCCAACATTGCCGCCGCCGCCGAGGACCGGCCGGTGATCCGCAAGATTCTCACCATCGCCGGGGCGGTGCGTGAACCGGCGTCCTTTGATGTGCCGCTCGGCATTTCGTTGCGCGAGTGCATTGCCGCCGCCGGCGGAGCCACCATCGATGATCCGGTGCTGGCCATCGGTGGCATGATGATGGGGGAAACCACCACCGACCTCGACCGCCCGGTCACCAAAACCACCGCCGGCGTGATCGTTTTGCCGCGCGACCATCCGGTGATGGCTCGCAAACTCAAGTCCCCACAGCAGAAGGCCGCCATCGGCAAGTCCGCTTGTGACCAGTGCCGCTATTGCACCGAGTTCTGCCCGCGATTTTTGTTAGGTTATGCGGTGGAGCCGCATCAGGTGATGCGCTCGCTGGGTTTCACCGCCACCGGGGCGGAACGCTTCAGTGAATGGGCCGGTCTGTGTTGTTCCTGCGGCTTGTGCACCCTCTATGCCTGCCCGGAAGCACTCTATCCGAAAGAAGCCTGCGACGAGTCGAAAGCCGTGCTCCGCGACAAGGGATGGAAATGGAGCGGTGCCACCAGCGTCGAGGCTCATCCGCTGCTGACCGGCCGCCGGGTCCCCATCAAGAGCCTGATGCGCCGGCTCAGCATCGACGCTTACGACCATCCGGCACCGCTGCGGGAAGCGGTTCTAACCACCGAGCGCGCCGTCATGCCGCTCAAACAACACGCCGGCGCCCCGGCCATCGCAAAGGTAAGCGTCGGACAAGCCGTCGCTGCCGGCCAGGTGCTGGCCGAACCCGCGCCTGACGCCCTGGGTGCAATCCTTCACGCCCCCTTCGCCGCCACGGTGGAAGCCGTCACCGGACAAGCCATCATTCTTAAGCACTAAATTTTAAGCACTAAATCCCAAGCACTAAATTTTAAGCATTAAATTCTAAACGGAAGATGAGACGCAAGACTGCAAGACACAAGACGCAAGAGAAGCAGACCGATGCCGCGTCTGCTCTTTTCCATTGTCTTGGATCTTCAAGTCTTGTGTCTTGCGTCTCATCTTCCACGTTTCGAATTTAGAATTTTCTCCTTGCGTCTCATCTTCCGTTTCGAATTTAGAATTTAAGATTTAGAATTTTCTTCACCTCATGAACGACCGCGCCATAGGACTCATCGAACTCACCAGTATCGCCGCCGGCTTTCTGGTGGCCGACACCATGCTCAAGTCATCCAACGTGAAGCTGTTGCTGTCGCGCTCGATTTGCTCGGGCAAATACATGGTGCTGATCGGCGGCGACGTGGCGGCGGTGGGCTCCGCGGTGCATGCCGGTTGCACCGCTGCCAAGGGGTGTTTGATCGATCAATTTGTCATACCCAAAGTCCACGCCGACGTCTTCGCCGCGCTGTGCCGCACGCAACCGGGCGAACCGACCGGGGCCCTGGGCATTCTCGAATCCTTCAACGTCGCCAACCTGATCGAGGCGGCCGACACCGCGGTCAAGGCGGCCAACGTTACTTTGTTAGAGATCCGGCTGGCGATGGCGCTGGGCGGCAAGGCCTTTGCCACCTTCACCGGTGACGTGTCCTCGGTGCAAGCCGCTGTGGATGCCGGGCGCGAGGTCATTGCCAAGGCCGGGCTGTTAGTCAACGCGGTGGTCATCGCCCGCCCGCATCCCGACGTCTATCGCGAATTGATCTGAGGCTCCGGCCGCATGGGCGGCGGTCAGAATGACCGCGCCACGGTGGACCGGGCATGCTGCCTGGATTCAAGCGGGCACAGGCATGCGCGTCAAGTTAAGGGGGTAGTTATAAAAAACCACCGGGTTCTGGTAAATCGTGCTGAAGAAACCACTGAAACACTGATTGCCACTGATACCACTGAGAAGAATTTTATGATTATTTCAGTGGCATCAGTGGTCCTCAGTGCATTCAGTCTGGAAAGGAAAATAGAAACCACGGATTTCACGGATTACACAGATTATGAAAGAGTTATGCATTACATGTTATTCATCATACGGGTGAGCCTCAGACTTGATAGATAAGGACCATCTTATCCGTGTAATCCTCTTCAATCCGTGAAATCCGTGGTAAAAAAAAGCAGCTGCAACCTTTTTCATTCTCCTTTTTAGGGTTAATCTATCGGATATTTTGACATAGACTTCGGATTCCGGGTTCCAAGCGGGCACAGCGCTCACATACCGGCTTCGGCGAGGCGCTCGGACATTTCGGATTTTTGGAGTTGGCGGGTGAACTCGGAGAAATCGCCGGCCATCACGGCGCTGAGATTGTGCGAGGTGAAGCCGATGCGGTGGTCGGTGATGCGGGATTGGGGGAAGTTATAGGTGCGGATTTTTTCCGAACGGTCGCCCGAGCCGATGAGCGACCGGCGGTGGGACGAGTAGGCATCCTGTTGGTCGCGCAGCTTGCGCTCATAGAGCTTGGTGCGCAGGATCTGCATGGCGATCTCGCGATTTTTGATTTGCGAGCGGCCTTCCTCACAGCGGACGTAAATGCCGGTGGGCAAATGGAATATCTGCACTGCGGATTCGGTGCGGTTGACGTGTTGGCCACCGGCACCGCCGGAGCGGCAGACTTCGATGCGGAGGTCTTCCTGTTTGATTTCCACATCGACTTCTTCCGCCTCTGGGAGCACGGCGACGGTGATGGTGGAGGTATGGACGCGGCCCTGGGTTTCGGTGGTCGGGACGCGCTGGACCCGGTGCACGCCGGATTCATACTTCAAGTCGCGGAACACCTCGTCGCCGGTCACTTTGAGGATGACTTCCTTGAAGCCGCCGCATTCCGACGGGCTGCTTTCCAGATGCTCGCACTTCCAACCCCGCAGGTCGGCGTAGCGTTGATAGGCCCGCATCAATTCCGCGGCGAAGAGCGAGGCTTCATCGCCGCCGGCACCGGCACGGATTTCGATGAGGGCATCGCGGTCCTCGTTAGGATCGGCGGGTAGCAGGGCGTATTGGAGGTCGTCGTTCAGGCCGGCAATTTTGGCTTGGAGCGGCGGGATTTCCTCGGCGGCCATGGCGGCGAAGTCGGCATCGTCGGACTTCGCGAGTTCCTGATTATCGGCGAGGTGGCGTTTGGCGGCTTGGAGATTATCCCACAGGCCGAGGGTTTGTTTGAGTTTGCGGTGTTCGCGCAACAGGTCGGTGGCTCGTTTGGGTTCGGCAAACAACTCCGGATCGCCCACCGCTTCTTCCAATTCTGAAAAGCGCTCGCGGCGTTTGGCAATGAGGGCGGAGTAGTCCACGGCGGCGGGCGATTCAATTAGAAATGGCGTGCCACCTTGGCGGCGGCGGCCTCCGCAGTCAGGTTGTGCAGTTGGCGGAGGGTTTCGGGTTTGCCATGTTCGACAAAGGCATCGGGCCAGCCGATGCGTTCGATCGGGGTGTGGATGCCAGCGCCATGCAGGTGCTCAATGACGGCGGTGCCGAACCCGTTGGTTAGAACGTGGTCCTCGAAGGTGCACAGCACCTTGCACTTGGTGGCATAGGTTTCAAGTACGGCGGTATCCAGCGGCTTGATGAAGCGCGGGTTGATGAGGGCCACCGAGAGGCCCTGGGCTTCCAACAGGGCTTTGGTGTGCTCGGCCATTTCAAAGAAGGTGCCCAGCCCGATGAGGGCCACGTCGCTGCCGTCGGCGACGACTTCGGCTTTGCCGATGGCGAGGAGTTGCGGGGTGGCTTTGATCGGTGTGCCCTTGATGATGCCGCGCGGGTAGCGGATGGCACTCGGGCCGGCGTCATAGGCGGCCATGGTGTGGAGCATGTCGACGAATTCATCTTCATCCTTGGGCTGCATGTGAATGAGGCCGGGGATGAGGCGCAGGAAACCGATGTCAAAGAGTCCGTGATGGGTGGGGCCATCATCGCCGGAAAGCCCGCCACGGTCCATGCACAGGCGCACGGGCAGGCCTTGCAGCGCGATGTCATGGATGATCATGTCGTAGGCGCGCTGCATGAATGTGGAGTAGATCGCCACAAACGGCCGGAAGCCATCGGTGGCAAGGCCGGCGGCAAACAAGGCGGCGTGTTCCTCGGCGATGCCCACGTCGAAGTAGCGCTCCGGTACCTCGTCCTTGAATATATCCAGCTTGGTGCCGCCGGGCATGGCTGCGGTGATGGCGATGATCCTGGGGTCGCGCTTGGCGATGTCGGTTAGAGTCCGGCCGAAGATTTCCGAGCAACTCGGATGGCTGTTGGTGTCGGTGGCGCCATCTTTGAGTTGATAGGCTCCGAGGCCGTGGAATTTTCCGGGATCATCGAGGGCGGGTTGGTAGCCGCGGCCCTTTTCGGTGATGATGTGGAGGACCACCGGGTCGGGCAGGGTTTTGAGGTGTTCAAAGGTGCGGATCAACAACGGCAGATTGTGCCCGTCTATCGGACCGTAGTAACGCAAGCCGAATTTCTCGAACAAAACGTTGGGAAAAAGCAGGTTCTTGGCGCTTTCCTCGACTTTGTGGGCCAGGCTGCGTGCCGCTTTGCCCGCAATTTTTTCCACAAACTCGGCGGCTTTGCTGCGCACTGCGGCGTAGGTGGAGTGGGTTTGCAGGGCATTGAAGTACCGCGCGATGGCGCCCACGTTTTTGTCGATCGACCATTCGTTGTCATTGAGCACCACGATGAACTTCTGGGTGGTTTCGGCAATGTTGTTGAGCGCCTCGAGGGTGGGGCCGCAGGTGAAGGCGGCATCCCCGGCAATGGCCACCACGTGGTGGTTGGCCGCATGCAGATCGCGGGCGGCGGCGATGCCGAGGGCGGCCGATAGCGCGGTGCCGGCATGGCCCGCGCCGTAGGCATCGTGGGCGGATTCCGTACGCAGCAGGAAGCCGTTGAGTCCTTGATAGGTGCGGATGGTGTGGATGCGCGACGCGCGTCCGGTCAGCATTTTGTGGACGTACCCTTGGTGCGCCACATCAAAGATCAACTTGTCGGTGGGGGTGGAAAAAACCCGGTGCAGGGCGATGGTCAGCTCGACGACGCCGAGGTTCGGGCCGAGATGGCCGCCGGTTTTTGACAATGAAGTGATGAGTGAGTGGCGGATTTCCGCAGCCAACTCCAGCAAGCTCTCATCCGTAAGTTTCTTCACATCCGCGGGCGACTCAATCGCCGCGAGCAGCGGTCCGAGGGCGGGTGGTTCAGAACAGGCGGATGTCGTCATCATCGTCGTTGAAATCCCGCGCCGTGGCAGGTGTTAGGGAGGAAGGTTGGTCGCTCCTGGATTCCGCCTCCGGCGCGCTTTCGTTCTGGTTGCGAAGGGTGATGAGTTCAATCCGGCCGCGCGCGGTTTTGAGAATGGATTCGCAGTGATTGAGGAGAGCCGAACCTCGTTCATAGCTGGCCACCAGTTCTTCCAACGCGAGTTGTTCATGCTCCATGGACTCGACAATGGCTTCCAGCCCGGCGAGCGCATCCTCAAAGGACGCGCCGGCGGGTGGGGTTGTGAGGCAATCTTTTTTGCGGGACATAATCACAGCCCCGGTTTGTCCGGGGTTTTCACGGGGTTGTCGCTGTAAAAGGTCATGTGATAACCTAACAGCGGGATGCGGTACGGAAAGCGCTTCACAAGAGGGGCGATCTTGATGTCCTTGTCGTATAACGAGCCTGCGGTGGTGCCTGTGGCAAGCATCGCTTGGCCATCGATGACGAGTGAGGTGAGATCTTTATATTTGCTGGAAATTTCAATCATGTTGTTCAAGCCGTATGACGACGGGGTGATGAGGATGCCGGCGGGTTTGGTGCTGAGGAGGATGGCCTGGTCGTCGAGTTTTTTGAGTCCCGCGCTATCATTGGGCAGCCAGATGCTGATGCGGTCGGCATACCACGCCACGGCCCAGGGTTGGTCGGAAAAGGTGATGTCTTCATCAGGAACAATCTTTTTCAATTGCAGATTGAGGGCCGGCGCGTAGTACGGCGGCCAGTGTGGGAAGCCACCCCGGTCCCGGCTGTCGATGCCGA
>JBILFE010000153.1:0-7197 GCA_044351705.1 Luteolibacter sp.
TTGTAGCGGCGGTCTATGACCGTCGTAGCGCATGCATCGCGCATCTCTTCCGCAGCGCGTTTTCACCAACGCGCCTGAAGAGCCTGTGTTGTCACTGCCGACTCTTCACTTGATCATCCAAAATTCAGCCCACACCGGTCTTCCACGCAATTCAATGCGCCGCGAGCCAGTTGGGGCCGATGCCGTGTTCGACCTCGATGGGGACATGATGCGGCAGCGGCAAGGCGGTCTTCATGGCATGCAGGATTTGCGGCACGAGTTCATCCTGCTCGTCAAGGGCCAGGTCGAAAACCAGTTCGTCGTGGACTTGCAGCAACATTCGGGTTTGGTACGAGTTCTCTCGTAGCAAGGCGTCGATGCGGATCATGGCGAGTTTGATCATGTCTGCCGCGGTGCCTTGGATCGGGGTGTTGATGGCGGCGCGCTCGGCATTGTTGCGCAGGTTTTGATTGGAGGATGCCAAATCCGGGAAGGCGCGCCGTCGGCCTGTTAGGGTAGCCACATAGCCGGCCTCGCGGGTTTGGGCGACGGTGTGCTCCATGAACGCGCGGATGGCGGGATATTCACGGAAATAGGTGTCAATGATGGTGGCGGCCTCGCCGCGTGGAATGGCGAGGCGTTGCGACAGGCCAAAGGCTGAAATGCCGTAGATGATGCCGAAGTTGACCATCTTGGCGGTGCGGCGCATCGCGGCGGTGACGTCGCCCAGGGCCACGGCAAACACCTTGGCGGCGGTGGCGGTGTGGATGTCTTCACCGTTCTGGAACGCCGCGATCATGGCCGGATCTTGCGCCAGCGCCGCCATCACCCGCAGTTCTATTTGCGAGTAATCGCACGAGAGAAGTTGAAATTTCAAAGCTGTATTTTGCGCATGCCGCGGGACGAAGGCTTTGCGGATTTGGCGGCCGGCGACGGATCTGACCGGGATGTTCTGGAGGTTGGGATCGGACGACGCCAGGCGGCCGGTGGCGGCCACCAATTGATGAAAATGGGTGTGGATGCGCCCGGTCTCGGCAACCAGATGGTTAGGCAGTGCGTCGAGATAAGTGGACTTGAGCTTGGTGGCTTCGCGCCAGGCGAGGATGTCGCTGATGATGGGATGCTTGCCTTCAAACGTGGCGAGCGTTTGCTCGTCGGTCCGGTATTGGCCGGTCTTGGTTTTCTTGGCCTTTTCGTCCAGGCCGAGGTGATCGAAAAGAATCTGGCCGAGTTGTTTGGGTGACGCAATGTTGAAGGGAGTGCCGGCGTGTTGTTGGATCGACGCGGCCAGCGCGTCTATCTGCAGTTGCAGATCATCGCCGATGAATTTGAGGGAGGCGATGTCTATGGCGATGCCTTCCATTTCCATGCGCACCAGCACCGGCAGCAAGGGTCCCTCGATCTGTTGGAGCACGTCATCCTGGCCGCTTGCTGTTAGCAACGGGCGGAGGTGCTGCGCGAGTTGCCAGGTGACATCCGCGTCCTCCGCGGCATATTCCGCCAGCTTCTCCAGCGGAATGGCCGCCATATCGATGCCATCGGGCACCTGTTGCGCCGCCGCAAACTCAAACAAATCATCGGTCGCCGAGGGGGCCGGGGCGGCACGCTTGGCACCTGCCGCCACCTCCGCAAACTTGACCGGAGTATAGCCTAACAAAACTTCCGACAGGTAGTCCATCGAGTGGCGGCGCTCGGGAAACACCAGGGCATCGGCCAGCATGGTGTCAAAAAACGGCCCGGCGACTTCGATGCCATGATGTTGCAGGATGGATAGATCGTATTTGAGATTGTGGCCGATTTTTTCCGCGGGGCCGGCAAACAGGCATTTGAGGTCGGCTGTTTGGGATGTGAGATCGGTGATGGGAAGATACCACGCTTCATGGGCTTGCCATGCGAAGGCAATCCCGAGCAGCTTGGCGGCAAAGCGGTCGAGCGAGGTGGTTTCAATGTCAAAGCAGTAGCTGGACTGCCTGCCGAGTTCTGCTAGGAGCTGCCGCTGGAGTTCCGGCGTGTTGGCGAGGTGATAGGTGTGTGCGACCTCGCGGATGGTGCGCAAGGATTCCGTGGTCGCGGGCTGCGCGGCGGTGGTTGACTGCACAGTGGCGGAAGATGCCGCCGGCGAGTCGCCGGCCGCCACCGCAGGGGATGCGCTTGCGGTGATATTGCCGCCCTCCGCGAACAGCCGTTTGGATAGAGTGCGGAATTCGAATTCATCGAAGAGCGCCTTGAGCGCGGCGTCATCGCGCGGGGAGAGCACCAGATCATCCCATGTGACAGGGATGGGCACATCGAGAATGATGCTGGCCAGCTCTTTGGACAGCAGGGCCTGAGCGACGTTGGCTTCCACGTTTTCACGCAGTTTGCCTTTCAGCATCGCCGCATTGGCTATCAGGTTTTCCATCGAGCCAAACTCGGCGATGAGCTTCTTGGCGGTCTTCTCACCAATGCCGGGAATGCCCGGGATGTTGTCCGAGGCATCGCCCCACAGCCCGAGGATGTCGATGACTTGCTCGGGCCGCTCGATCTCCCAATTTTTGAGCATGGTGGGCAGATCGATGATTTCGTGATCGGAGCCTTTGCGGCCGGGTTTCCACATGCAGGTCATGTTGGATATGAGTTGCGCGAAATCCTTGTCAGGGGTCACCATAAACGACTCAAACCCGCAGGCCTCGGCGCGTTTGACCAAGGTGCCGATGATGTCATCGGCCTCAAAGCCATCGACTTCAAGCACCGGAATATGAAAGGCCCGGCACAGCGCCTTGACGTGCGGAATGGCGGCGGCGAGTTCCTCGGGCATTTCGGCGCGTTGGGCTTTGTACGCCGGATACTTGATGTGGCGCGGGGTGGGCACGGAGGTGTCAAAGGCGACGCCGATATGGCTCGGCTTTTCATTTTCGAGAATCGCGAGCAGGGTGTTGATAAAGCCGAAGAGCGCCGAGGTATTGACTCCCTTGGAGTTGCGGATAGGGGCCTGGATAAGGGCAAAGTGCGCCCGATAGATCAGCGCCATACCGTCAAGCAGAAACAGACGCATCGGTGAATGGGAGTGGGTTGTCATGTGGTTAAATATGTGGCGGACTCTGATGGCTCGGGGCTATTCATTGACGGCGGAGGATTTCGCCTGCCGGAGCTTTTCCAAAACCCGTTGCAAATCGCCTTTGCGATAAGCCGTGCTCGCGTCCATGGCCAGGAATTCCGCCGCGGCTTGGTAGTCGCCAGCGGTTTCGAGTACCAGTCCCTTGGCATGATGGAAGAGACTCCAGTGGATTGCATGGGCCTTGGGATCGAGGTGTAGCGCGTTCATATAGGCTTCCAGGCGGCCGATTTCAAGCAGCCCTGCCCGCGGCGAAACCTGCTTGGCAATGGCACGGGCATACAGGCCCGCACAGCCAACTTCCGCCATGGCGAAATGCCCCGTCGGCAATTCCCTGCGTGGTGCCAGCAGTTGGTTTTGGCGGTGAAACGCCTGCGTCACTTGCGGCAGCAACCCCCGGTGCCGCTCGATCACGGATTGCCAGCGGCCGGCGTCGATGTCATTGAGTTGCATGATCCACACAGCGCGGGCCTGGCCCGGATATTGTTTGAGGACGTCTGCCATCAGGTCATCGATGTTGTGATAGAGAAACGAGCGCTTGGCGGACAACCCCGCCAATGTTAGAACCAACACCGCCGCGGCAATGCGCCCGCTCCACGGGACCCGCGCCCGCCAGGCACCCGCGAGGAGGATCGCACTGGCCAGGCAAAACCAAGGCAATCCCGGATAGATGCGGTATTCGGGCATGTATTCGGGGACGAAATACAACAAACGCATCAGCATCGCACCGGCATACAGGAACAAACAAATGCCAACAACGCGGGAGGATTGCCTCCATGCCAACATCAGCGACACTCCTGTGAACACAGCCATGCCCAGGGCGGCCCATAGGGCTGTGCTGTCGGCGATGTCAAAGACGGTTCCCGGTGACACCAGGGTTTCAGCAATGTGATGGTCGGCACTCAGGTTGACCGGCACCACGCTACGTGCCACAAACCCCCAAAACACCCGGCATAACGTGTAGGCGTGGCCGATTGCGCGTGGGTCCGACCACCCGGCAAGGCGCTCGAACATGCCCGATAACCACAGCGCAACGAGGCCCAGGACGGCCAGAACTCCGCCTAGCCGGGCATGGTTGCGGACCCACTGCCAATGCCGGGGCTGCATGAATGCGAGTGCGATCACGGCCATCATCATGCCGGCGTGCATGAATCCGGGGCCTTTTGATACGCTGGCCCCGGCGAAGCAGGCGGCGCTTCCTAACAAATTTCTGGTGGGGTTTCCCTGCAAGGCGCGGAACAACAACCATGCGGCAAGCAGCGAAAACAAGGTCACCCATGCCAGGTCCTGGGTGCGGGCATAATTCGGGATCTCGCTGGCAAGCGGATGCGCCGCAAACAACAAGGCACCTAACAAGGCTGCTCCCTCCGGGGCCCGTCGGCGCAGGTAATCGCGCCCGGAAACGTACAGGACACAGGCAATGGCCGTATGCAGCAGCCAATTGACCGCGTGAAACGCCACGGGCGACATGCCGAACAACCTGGCCACAACCGCATACCAGAAATACGTCCATGCGCTGAATTTCATTTCCCAAAACCGCATGGAACTGACATTGTCATGGTCACGGATTTGGGGCAAATCATCCAAATAAAACTGCGCACCCAGGCACCAGATATGCGCCACCACGCAGACCCCGATGATCCACATCAAGCCGCGCCGGGTGCTGGTGTCTGAATGGTTAGTCATGATCTTCAAGTCTTGTGTCTTGTGTCTTGTGTCTTGTGTCTTCAAGTCTTGTATCTTGATTATAAGTCCAGCATCAGGGAAATGTGTTTGGCGGTGAGCTCACCCATGGTTTGGCAATCGACGAAGCTCGGGGTGCTGTGAATGCGGGCAAGATCCTTGGCCAGGCTGCTAACGTGCTCGCTTGGCGCGAGTTCCTCACGGCTCATGATGCCTAGCAGCGCGCGCAGCCGCGGGCTTTCCACCTTGGCCCGGCGCGACATCTGGGCATATTCCTCCGCGACGTACTGATCGATGGTCTTGCGGTTGAGAACCGTGAATGCCAGACGCGTGATGGCGCGGTTGGAGTTGTAGCGCAGGGCCATGTAGATGCTGCCTTTGCCCTCGTAGGATTGCTCGTCAAAATCGATCGGGCGGACGCGATACTGGACTTCCTCGAAGTCCGGCGTGATCTCGACGATGTAATTGGCGCTGCGCATGTCTCCCAACAGCCGGATGAAGCAGCGTTCATTGAACTTGGTGAACTCCTTGGCGATGCGCACCTTGTTGAGGCCGGGTTGGGTCAAATAGTCGCGTAGAAACACATCTCCGGGGACCCCCGCGATGTGTTCTTCAATGAGTGTGGTGCCGTTGACCAGATAGTTGATGCGGTTGGGCGACAGAATGTGTTCCAGCTCAAGACCATAAATACGCGAGGCATCAGCGAGTTTGACGTAAAAATAATCCGAGTTGTCGTTGAAAACGTTGGTGATGCGCACCCGGAACGGCTTGGAGTTGCCGAAGTCGCCGAAGTCAATGCGATCCACCAGCAAGTGTTCATGCTGGCTGACATCCCGCCCTAATTTGAGTTCGGTATAGATGCTGGTGAGGCGCGGGCGGAGTTCCGCGAAGACATCCGGCGGGTACATCACGGTCACCCAAAGGGTCTCCCGCCCCCGTGGGTCTTCATACGGGACGGCCCCGGTGAAGCGGCACATTTCCCAGTACACCTGCGGGATGTCCCGCTGGCGATCAAAGTGATAGAGATACTGCCGCAACGGTGAAGACACCGGGTATTGCTGCTTGCGGCGCGAAATCATGCGCCTAGCATGACCGGATCCCCGCCAATTGCCAGCCCCGGTTTTCAGTGGCTGCCGTCCTGCCCGCGATGGGCCTGATAAATCTCACCGTTGGTTTTGACCTTGTGCCCGGTATGGCGCATGTTGCCTCCGCCATGGCATTTGCCGCCGAATTTCCAGACCTGCTGCGTCACCCGACACCGCTGATGCGGCGATTCGGGCGACTGCTTGACGCGGAAAACGAGGTGCCACTTGAATCCCTCGCCCGCCGCAGCCAGGAGCTCACTCGCCGCCACTTCGGCAAAACCATGCGCCTGTTTGCGCCATTGTACCTATCCAACGAGTGCGTCAACAACTGCAGTTACTGCGGATTCTCCCGCGACGCCGCCATCTTGCGCACCACCCTGAGCGTCGAGCAAGTCGTGCGCGAGGCCCGCCACCTGCATGCGCTCGGGTTCCGCAATCTCCTCCTCGTCGCCGGCGAACACCCGAAATTTGTCTCCGACGGCTACCTCCAACAATGCCTCGACGCCCTCAAATCCTTCATTTCCACCCTTGCCATCGAGGTCGGACCGCTGGAGGACTCCCAGTACGCGGAAATCGTCCGCCACGGGGCCGAGGGGCTCACCGTCTATCAGGAAACCTATGACCGCGATGTCTATCGGTCACTCCACAGTGCCGGACCGAAGCGCAACTTCGATTGGCGGCTCAATTGCCCCGAGCGGGCTTATGCCGGTGGATTCCGCCGCATTGGCATCGGGGCCCTGTTTGGCCTCGCCCATTGGCGGGCTGAAGCCATGGCTCTTTGCGCCCATCTCGAATACTTATACCGCCACTGTTGGAAAGCGCAGTTCACCGTGGCCTTCCCGCGCATGCGGCCCTACGCCGGAAACTATCAATACCAGCCCGACCCCGCCATGTTCCTGCCGGATCGCGTGTTTGTTAGGTTGATCGCCGCCTTCCGTGTCACTTTCCCGCAGGTTGGCATCGTGGTTTCCACCCGCGAGCCGGCGCGGTTGCGCGATGCCGTGGTGAGCCTGGGCGTGACCCACATGTCCGCCGGCGCCCGCACCGAACCGGGTGGCTACACCGGTGCCGGCAGCGACGACCTCCATCTCACCGTCAATGGCCGCCGCGTCGAACTCACCACCAAATCCGGCTGCGAAAAGGCCACCGAACAATTCCAAATCAACGACACCCGCAGCACGGCGGAAGTCGCCGCGATGCTGCGCCGCCAGCACCTCGATCCGGTGTGGAAAGATTGGGACGAGGCCTTGCTCGCCACCTGAGACGCGTGAACAACCCGGCCCAAGTATCGAGGAGTCCGGACAAAAAAGTTAAAGCCCATGTTCAAGCGCGAAGCCAAGGCAGGGACCTTTCTCC
>JBILFE010000156.1:0-7191 GCA_044351705.1 Luteolibacter sp.
ATTAATGATCAGTGTTCTCAGTGGTACTCAGTTCCTCAGTGGTTTCTTTGCCGCGATTTACCCCAATATCAGGGAATTGAACTTGCTCGCCCCCGTGGCCATTGTCAGGTCGAATGCTGAGTTCTGAGCCTTTTATGCGGGTCGCCGCCTGGTGAAGTTCTTGCGCTTGGTGCCCCTCTGTTGCCGGAGGCCTCCCTCATTCTTCCCCTCTTAAACGCCTCATCGGGCTTGCACGCGCAGGAAGAGTTTGCCGTTGTCCGCAGCGGTGCTGACCTGCACCGTCACCCACTGGACATTGCCATTGGTGGTGACCGTAACCTCGGTGGCACCCGCGTCCGGCGCCCATGCGCCCAGCGTGGTGGATGTCAATACCTGATAGACCAGGCCGGAACCCGCGCGCCGGCTGTATTGGAACCTGCCGGTGCCCGCGTCGAGTGGCTGGGTGATCGGGTTGGCCGACGCGCCGTTAGACGGATTGAGGCCAAAGGCGAATTCCTGTTGGTTGGTCATACCGTCATGGTCGGGGTCGTCCATGAGACCGTCATTGACGCCTGGGGTTAGCCCCTGAGCCGCTTCCAAAGCCCAGATTGCGTAGGGTGTGAGCGGTGGCGGATTCACCGCCAGATTGACGGTTTGGGTGGACAAGGGGCTGGACGTGCCGGTGGCATAGCTGCTGTTGCCGCCATAGACGGCTACTATGTTAGAGTGGCTGCCCATTGCCAGCGCGGGCGTGGTGATGGTGCAGGTTCCGCTTGATAGAATTGCGCTGCCGAGAACCGTTCCGTTAGAGCCGCCATTTTTCAGGGTGATGATGCCGGTGGGGGTGGCGGAGCCACCGCCCACGGTCACATTGAAGCTGAGCAGAGCGCCGTAAGTCGAAGTCGCGGCGGTGTTTGGGTGGCGGGCCAACGTGGTGATTGGGGCGGCCATTGCCGAAAACGTGACGCTGGCCGTTTGGCTGAGCGTGACGCCATCGGTGGTATCGGTGGCGGTGAAGACCGGCGCACCCGCCGTCGAGGATTTGACGGTGAAGATCGCCACCCCGGATAGGTTGGTTGTGACCGAACTGGTCGAAAGTATGTCGCTGGCACCGCGGTTGGAGACGAGTGTCACGGCTTTGCCGGCTAGCAGGTTGCCACTGGCATCCTTGAGAGTCACGCAGATCGTCGAGGTGGTTACGCCGTTGTTGGCAACGAGGGTGGGTGAGGCCACCACCGATGAGTTGCCGGCACTGGCCGCGGCGGCGGCAGGCAACACCAACAGGTCGTTCGGATTGAACCCGCCGGACGGGAAGATGAAGGCCCGCACCCGTTCGACGAGCGTTCCTTGTGGCAGATAGGTCGCGCCCCCGAAATAGTTAGCCCCAACACCGATGGATCCGAGCGTCAGGGATGGCGCGGTGGTGGTGCGAGAGCCGATTTCAACGCCATCCAAATAGGCTTTAAGGGTGTTGTCGTCAAAGCGCACCAGCGCCATGGTGTGTTTGCCCACAAAATTGGCGTTCACCAGCGGGGTTCTGGTGATGATTTCACCACCCGTGGTGCCATTGTTGACACTCGTCGTCAAACGACCCCCGCTGGCCGTGAAATCGGTCGCGGTGATGCCATAGGCATTGCGGGGTGGATTGCCCGCGTCACGATACATCGAGAGGTAGGCGTAGCCCTGGTTATTGCCGGGGGCGTTGGTGCCGGTGAAAATCATCTCCACTCCAGAGTTGATAAAAGTCAGCCCGGCCGGTTTCGCGATGGACATCATGCCCTCGCCCACCCCTGCGGTGCCAAGTTGGATCCCGTTGGCGGTGGGGGTATTGGTGCGTTGGATCGACCATCCTGCGGTTTGGAAGTTGAGAAACGACCAATCGCCGACCCTTGTTGTGTTAGAAACGCCGGGCGGGTTGAAGGGCAGGACCGTTAGCGTCACGTAGTAGGTCTTGGTGGTGGTGCCGTTGCGCGCGGTAATGGTGTAGGCGACCGGACTGCCGGTGGCGAAACCCGGGGTCGGAACCAGCCCGCTGGCCGGATCGCCCGTGGCCCCGGGCGAAACCGTGAACATCGGCGCCAGGGTCGCCAAATTCGTCTCGTAAGGCACGCTCAAGGCGATGTTGATGCCATCAATGACGGCTCCCGGCCCGAATGTTAGAATGTCACAAGCCGAACTGGCAGCACCCGCGGTGGCCGTGACGGTATGGACTTTGGTGGACAAATCCTCGGCGATGATCGTGTAGCTCTGCGGGGTGGAGAAGTTCCGGCCGGTGCCGGAAGCCGGTATGCCCGAGGCTAACGGCGAAGCCGTGTAGTCCGGCGCCAGGTTTGTTAGGTCAGTGCCATACGGCACGGTCCAAGCCACGGTGCCGGCCTCGGCATTGATAACGGCGCTGCTGCCGGTGAGGTTGTCGCCGAAGGTGAGGATATCTTTGGCCGTGGAGATGGTTGTGAAACTCAGCGCGGCGGCCGGCCAGATCGTGTGCGCCGCGTTGCTGGCGCGGAAGGTGAAGTAATAGGTCGTGCCGGCGGTTAGACCCGTGAGCGCGCGGCTGAGATCTAACGATGCCACGTTGGCCCATGAGCCGATGCTTGCCGAGTTGGCCCAGTGTTCCGGGTTCATGCCGCCGTTGACCGGGCCCCAATAGGCGATCACGTCATAGTTGCCGCCGTTGCACAGCAGCGTGGCGTTGAGTGCCGCCGCGTGGGCGCTGACCCCGCTGGCAGGCCGGTTGGCGAGGCTGCCGGTGGCCGGGTAGCTGGTGGTGATCCCGTATTTGGCAGTCAGGTAGCCGCCGACCAGCGCTTCATCATTGGCTGAGAGCGGGTTGGCATAACCGATGATCTCAGCAACGTCAAAGTCCATCGTGCCGAGGGTTTCGTTCTTTCCTATCTGATAGTACGGATACGCGGCAAGGTTCGCGGCATCCGCCTGGTCATCGACGGTGATCTTGAGCAGCATGTATTGGGTGATGGGCGCAAGATGGAAGGCGCTGCTATCGACGGTATTTCGTGCTAACGAGGTGCCATTTCTGGAAACCGCCGCCGGGAAGTGATCTTGCCAGAACCCATCAGTGCCACTGGCCATATTGTAGCTGGATGCCCGCACGGTGAGAAAACCATCGGATTTGCGGCCCAGGAACGAGCCGCTGCCACTCCATGTGGCGCTGGGTGAACGCACCACGAGGTATTGCTCTTTGGCGAAGAACGGCCCGGCAATGTTGAGCCAGGTGGCGTTGCCCCGGAATTGGACCGCCGGGTGTGACAGGATTTGATTGCTGGCAAGGACCGGCGTGCCGCTTGCCAAGGCCGCATGATGCGCATTGCCGGACCGGTCATTCCAGCTCTGAACCACCCCATCGGCGTCGGTGGTGATGCCCACCGCCGCATCGAAGTGGCAGGCCAGACCCGTCGTGACGGGAACCGAGTAGCCGTCCACCGCGATCCTCGCCACGGCCGACGCAGTGACCTGGCCCGTGCTGGTCGTGGCTATGGCTGTTAGGTCGTAATTGCCTGCCGGCACATTCGCCCAAACCACTGAAAACGGCGCGCTGGCATCGGACCCGATCAGCTCGGCACCGTTATAGAAGGATACGTCGGTCACCGTGCCGGCGACATCCGCAGTGTCGGCCGTCAGCGTGACCGAGGTCGGCTGGCCCGCTTGCAGGCCGAAGCGTGCACCGTCCAGCGGCGAGGTGAGGCTCACGGCCGACTCGGGAAACAACAGCACTTGCGGGATGATCATGGCGGCTTGGCGCGACGGGATATACCAATACAGCCGTGCTGTGGACGGATGGGTATTGTTATAGTATTCCAGCTTGAGATTGTATTTCTGCCCGGCCGTGAGGGTGATGGCAGCGCTGTCGTTCCACACGTTGGCCGCCTGATCATTCCAATCGTTGATGACCTGCACACCGTTGATCCACAAGCGGACCCCGTCGCTGGTGCGCGTGGAAAACCGATAGGTGCCGCTCTCCGGTGCCAGCACCTGGCCGCTCCAGCGCACGCTGTAGGTGCCCGCGGCGAGGGGTGGGGGCGGGGTTGCGCCCCAGTCAAAGTTCACGCATGGATCGATCCGGGTCGCCTGCAGCGAGGTCAGGTCCAGGTTATTGTAATAGAGTCCGGCCAAGCCGGTGCCGCTGGTGCCCACCACCATGTTGACTGTGGCGGGTGATGATTCGGTTAGGCTGTCGGTGACCGTGAAGGTGAAACTATCCATGCCCTGATAGCCGGGCAGCGGGGTATAGGTTAGATCGGGTGCCGCGCCGGTGAGGGTGCCATGCGCCGGACGGGTTGCGATGGTATAGGCCACCGGGTTGGTGCGGCAGGAGGAACCGGTGAGGGTGAGCGGCATGGGCGTGTTGGCCGGGGTGGTCACGATTTGAGGGTCGGCTTCGGGCAACGCAAAGACGAGCGGTGGTGAGGAGGTGGCGGCTTCCAGCGCGGCAACGGTGTTTAGCAGCGCGTCGTAGTTGTTGTCATGCTTCCACCAGGCCAGATCGGCATATAACTCCGGCAGCGTCCAGCGGGCCGCTTCGCCATAATCCGACAGCCGGTTGATGGCGGTCGCCCCCAGCACGCCACCCCAATAGGCCACATTATCCATGCACACCTCGATACCTTCCTGGATGTGATACTTCGCCAGGGCATTCATGGCTGCGGCGGGCGGGGTGACGGTGAACATCCGGTCACACGGGCCCTCGGTTCTGGCGTCTTCGAGCAGGTCCTGGATCAACACCTCCACGTCGGAAAGGGTCAGCCTGTTTTGCACAAAGTCGTCAAGTTTGCCCCGCCACATGCCGGCCGGTTGTTTGATCCCGGCGCGGACGGCGGGATAGAGCAAACTCTTGTCAGCATTGATGGTGTAACTTCCCAAATTCTGAAACAGCGTCTCTGACAGATAGCCGTTGGCAATCTGCAAGGGATCGTCCCAATTGAAACCGGCTTCAAACGGATAGGTGGGCGCCACATTGGTGACAAACGCGTCCAACATGGCGGGCATGGACGCGGCTGTGGCCGCCGCGTTGATTTGTCCGAGCGCCTTGGCGGCTTTGGCGCGCACCCAGATGTCGGTGTCCTTGAGCCGGCGCGTTAGAGCGGCCACCGCGCTGGTGGCCTGCATGCAGCCCAAGGCCGTGCATGCCGCCTCGCGCTGGTTGGCATTGGCGGGATTTTCCGCCATGGTGATGAGCCTCGGGATCACATCCGGCAAGTCCGCGGTTCGCAAACTCAGTTCGGTGGCGGCATTGAAGCGCACAATCGGATCCCACTCGCCCAGGGCGGCCACCAGTTGCCCGGTGCTATAGGTGCCGCAGTTGGCGGTGAAGTCTGCGGCCCAGATGGCATTGCTCACCACCTCGGGGCCAAGCACGTTCGCCGGATTGGCATTTTTCCCGGTGATATAAAGTTGTTTCAATGGCAGCGCGGCGTGCAGCAGATAATAGGCGGTTGGATACCCCCAATAGGTATGGCTATCGTCCCAATAGTGGGTGCCTTTGCCGGGTCCCCACTGTTCGCCACCCTCATACACAAAGGACCCGTCACAGCGGCGTTTCATGTCCCGGTCCCAGAGCAGTTTCTTCTGATATTCAGCCGCCGCCGTCGAGCCGCCCACATTGGCGCCGAGCATCGTCCACAGGTAGCTGAACCCCTGTCCCGTATGCCCGTATTGTTCGCCCCTGAATCCGGCCACCGACATCCGCGTGAAATATTCCGTCTGCACCGGCTTATCGCCCATGCAGGCAAACATGACTGCGGCCAGCCCGTCCTTGCCATTGCTGCAGTGATCATAATAGGTTCGGGACCGCCCCTGGAGTTGGTGCTCGCCGTAGTACGGCTGATGTTCACCGTAGGGAATGGACCCCCGGTTGACATAGTAACCGAAAAAATTGGCCGCACGCTCGATGGCCGGATCCATCTCCGGATCGACCACCCCGGCCATTCTCCCTAACGCAATCGTGAGTTGGGCGGCCAGGCCGGCCTGGTTCACCGGTCCATACCAACTCATCGAGCCATGGGTGCCGCCGGCCAGCCAGCCGCCGGGCGGAGGGACATTGGAAAACCCGTGGCCGGCGGTGCCGAACATGCTCGAATGTTTGGCCGCGTAGATGACATACTCGCGCAACCCGTGAAACACCTCGGCATCATGGGTTAGCATATAGTATTCCGCCAGAAAGATGCTGTTATAGCAATTCCAGGCCGATATCCCGTCGCGCTCGAGGTCGAGCGTCGCGGGCGCCAGTAACCGCGCATAGGTCTCTAACATTGGCAGGTAATCCGGATTGCCGGTTGCCAGCAGGGCCAGCGCGCTGATGGCACCCGCCCCGTCGGTGCCGCCCCATCCCTTTTGCAATATCTTTTGTTGGAGGCTGTGGGCGGCATTGTTCATGATCCGCGTGGTCTTGGGGCATGCGTAGGGCGCCGTGGCGGAGTAGGCGCTGAAATGACCATTCTGAGCATAATCGGGCGGCAAGAGCGTGATGGACACATCGGTGGTCTCTCCCGCGCGCCAGCGCTTGAGCATGAGCACACCGCTGTTGGCCTCGGCAGCGCCGATCGCCCAGCCCAAACTCTTGCGGGCATCGCTGGTGAACAGCGGCACGCCCCCGCCGCCCCCGCTCGCCCCCAGGATCACGTCGTCGGTGGCCAGCACCCCGGCGGCCGGGGTGCCGTCAGCCACGGTGGTCACCAGAATCTGATAGGGCGCAAACGCGGTGGTCCCATCCTGCTCCGCGGTCTCCGACCAGGCGTGATAAATCCAGCCGCGCATGCCGGTGGGCCCCAGGTTGTAGGTCGAGGTCCGGTCAATGGTGGCGATCACCCCGGGCGCGGTGAGGTCCGGCGCGGCGGCCTGGAGCAAGCCGGGCATGCCTAACAGCACGACCAGCGGGAGGCACGTGACCCAGGAGTGAAGCGGGCATGGGGATTTCACGGGTTCGGTGCGGACTGGGGTTGGGGGGACACGATCTCCAAATAACACCCTGGCAACCAAGCGCGTCTCCATGCCGTGCGCAAGCCAAATGATGGTCCCGGCCCCACTTTCGCTTGGGATCGGGCTGTCCGGCGTCGGACTCGCCCTGATGCCACAGCACGGCTCGGATAAGAGAGCAGGCGTTTGTCTTCCATTCGTGGTCATTCGTGATATTCGTGGTGAACTGGATTCATTCTGGTGTTGTTTTCACGGGGGAAGCCAATCCTGCCGGTCTGGTTG
>JBILFE010000157.1:0-7178 GCA_044351705.1 Luteolibacter sp.
CGACGTGCGCGACCGGGTTCACGCGATGGCGTTGGTCCACGAGAAACTCTATCAGAATGGCGATCTGGCGCGCTTGAACTTTGGTGACTACGCCGCGAGCCTGCTGCAGTGTCTGTGGCGCTCGCACGGTGCACTCGCCGAGAGGGTGCGCTTACAGTTAGAGGTGTCCCCCGTGGCGTTGCCGATTGAGGCCGCAGTGCCATGCGGCCTGATTCTCAACGAATTGGCCGGCAATGCTCTCAAGCACGCCTTCCCCAACGGCCACGCCGGCGAAGTGCGGGTGAACTTGGAACTCGATTCCGCAGCCGAGTGCGTCAGCCTGCAGGTGTGCGACAACGGCTGCGGTCTGCCGCCGGAGCGGGACTGGCGGCAATCCAACACGTTCGGCCTGCGTCTGGTGCAGATGCTGACCAGCCAATTGCGTGGAACCGTGACAACGGCAAGCGGCCCTGGCACTCAATTCAGCGTCGCCTTCTCTTTGAAGCGCTTTCATCAATGAACAGACCCTCCATTTTGATCGTCGAGGACGAAGCCATTGTAGCCGAAGACCTCGCCCGCAAAGTCCAGCAACTGGGTTATCAAGTGGCTGGCACGACGGACACCGGCGAGGAATCGATCACACTCGCACGCCTGAAACGGCCGGCGTTGGTGTTGATGGACATTCGCCTGGGCGGTGCGATGGACGGCATCGAGGCCGCCGAGGTGATCCATCGCGAGTGCAATTTGCCGGTGCTCTTCCTCACGGCGCACTCCGACACCGGCACCGTCGAGCGCGCGCGGCAGGCGCAAGCCTTCGGGTATATCCTCAAGCCCTTCGACGAGCGCGATCTGCGCATCCAGATCGAAATGGCACTCTACAAACACGCCGTGGAGCAAAGCCTGCGCGAGAGCAAACTGCAAGTCCTCATGCTCAACCAGCAATTGGAATCCCTCGTGCTGGAGCGTACCGGCAAGTTGCGCGAAACCGTCAAATCACTCAAAGCGGAAATCTCCCAACGCCAGCGCTTGGAACGCGAAATTCTTGAAATCAGCGAGCGCGAGCAGCGCCGGTTCGGGCAGGATTTGCACGACGGTCTGGGTCAGGAATTAGCTGGCATTGCGATGCTCGGCGATGTGCAGGGAAGAATCCTGAAAGCGGAAGGCCACCCGTCGGCCGCCCCCGTCGCCCAAATCGCCTCCTACGTCCGCACATCCATCGATTCCCTGCGCGGTCTGGCCAAAGGCCTCTATCCGATCGAGCTGGATCGCTCCGGTCTGCTCTCCGCACTCAAGGATCTGGCCGCGCAAACGAGCCGTTATTCCGGCATCGATTGCGAGTTGCGACAAAGCGGTGAATCTCCGCAATTGGATAAATCCGCCGAGATTCATATCTATCGCATCGTGCAGGAATGCATCGGCAACGCCGTGAAACACGGCAAACCACGTCACATCTGCATCGAGTCTTTAGCTCGCGACTGCACGCACGTTTTCATGGTCAGTGATGATGGCGTCGGGTTTGACAAGGCAACGGTTGCCGCCGGCATGGGGCTCCATCTCATCGAGCACCGGGCTCGCGTGATCGGCGCGCACATCACCATCGAACGCCCCGCGCAGGGCGGTTGCCGGATCGCCTGCTGCTTGCCGGCTCGGCGGGCACTTGCAAGCCGCAAACGCCGCGTCACGACCTAAGGAAATTCACTGCGCAGTTTTGCAGCGACAGCAATGACTAATCTGCTGGAGTGAATGCCATTTTGCTTGTCAATTGCGGCCTCACGCCTAGCGTCGCGGCACAACAACATGCACATGACGCCATCCCAAATCTCACGGGTTTTCTGTGGTCCCCCGGCACGCGCCGGAGCCATGGTTTTTTCTAACATTGGAAAGGTCCTCAATAATGAGTGACTGGACGAGCGGCTATATTGCTGATGTGGGTTATACCTACGGTTATTACGGGGATTTGAACCCGCTGCGGTTGCGCTTGGCCTTGTTGCATGCCGGGTTGGCTGTGCCTGGCAACGCGACTGCCTGCGAGTTGGGCTTTGGCCAGGGGTTAAGTGCGAATTTGCACGCCGCGGCCTCGGATACGCAATGGTTTGCCACGGACTTCAATCCCACCCAGGCTGCGTTTGCCCAGGAAATGGCGGAGGCGGCCGGGTCTGGGGCCGTGCTCTTTGATCAGACCTTCGCCGAGTTTTGCAGCCGCACGGACCTGCCCGATTTTGACTTCATCGGCCTGCATGGCATTTGGAGTTGGATATCTGATGAGAACCGGGCCGTGATCGTCGACTTCGTGCGGCGAAAACTCAAGGTCGGCGGCGGCCTCTATATCAGCTACAACACCCAACCGGGGTGGGCGGCCATGGTGCCCTTGCGCGATTTGTTGACCGAACACGCGGAAGTTCTGGGGGTCGACGGCGGCGGGATTATCAACCGCATTGATGGAGCCCTCACCTTTGCGGAACGCTTGATGGCCACCCAGCCGGGGTATGCCAGGGCCAATCCGCAAGTGGCCGCGCGACTCGCCAAAATCAAGGAACAGAATCGCAACTATCTGGCTCATGAGTACTTCAACCGCGAGTGGCTGCCGATGTCGTTTGCGCGCATGGCCGAGTGGCTGGCCCCGGCCAAGTTGGGTTACGCGTGTTCCTCACATTACATCGACCATATCGACGCGCTGAATCTATCAGCCGAGCAACTGGCTCTGCTGGCTGACATTCCGGATGCCATGTTTCGCGAAACCGTGAGGGATTTTTGCGTGAATCAACAATTCCGCCGCGATTACTGGGTCAAAGGCGCGCGGCGCATGAATGCCTTGGATCAGATGGAGACCCTGCGCCAGCAGAAGATGATGCTCACGGTGCCGCGTGCGGAAGTTTCCCTCAAGGTGACCGGCGCGCTGGGCGAGGCCACCTTGCAGACGCCCGTGTACGGACCGATTCTGGATTTCATGGCCGATAACCAGCACACAACCCTCGGGCAGATTGAACAGGCGGTCATCAACAAGGGCATTACCTTCAACCAGGTGGTGCAGGCCGTGATGGTGCTTGCCGGCACCGGGAATGTGACCGCAGTCCAGGAGGATGCCGTCATGGAGAAGGTGATGTGCCAGACCCGGCGGATGAATGCCTTTCTTTGCAACAAGGCCCGCGGCAGCGGCGACATCAACTACCTGGCCAGCCCGGTGACCGGTGGCGGTGTGGCCGTGGGGCGCGTCCAGCAGTTGTTCCTGCTGGCTGCCAGCCAAGGCAAAACGCAGCCTGCGGAATGGGCGGCTTATGCGTGGCAGATTATTTCCGCGCAGGGCCAGAGGCTCATGAAAGATGGCAAGCCACTGGAGACCGTTGATGGCAACGTCACCGAATTGAATGCGATGGCGCAGACGTTTGCTGACAAGCAATTGCCGATTCTGAAAAATCTGGGTATTGCTTGATCTACGGACCAGGCATGGACGGGGCGATATTTTAACTGCCATTTTCCTTGCCAAGCCCCTGTCGTCGCCTAGCTTCTGGGCCAAATCTCCCCCATGGAAACCCCTCCCTTCTCCGAACTCGGGCTGCCCGACGCCCTGCTAGCCGCTATCGAAACGCTTGGCTACGAACGCCCGTCCCCCATCCAGGCGATGAGCATTCCCACCGCCTTGAAGGGCCGCGATATCGTCGGTCTGTCGGAAACCGGTTCGGGTAAAACCGCCGCCTTTGTGCTGCCAGCGCTCACCTTGCTGGACGTCAAGTCCCTGCATCCCCAAGTCCTGATCCTCTGCCCGACCCGCGAACTTGCCGTGCAGGTGTGCGAAGAAGTCCACCGCCTCGGCGCCAAACTCACCGGCCTGCATGCCACCCCGGTTTACGGCGGCGCCCCGATGGACCGCCAACTGCGCGCCTTGCGCAGCGGCGCGCAGTTGATTGTCGGCACGCCCGGACGCCTGCTCGATCACCTGCGCCGTGGCAGCTTCGATGCGTCACGCATCAAGCTGGCCATTCTGGATGAGGCCGACCGCATGCTGGACATGGGTTTCCGGGATGAAATGGACGAGTTGCTGGCCGCCCTGCCCGCCGAGCGCCAAACCTTGTTTTTCTCCGCCACCATGAATCCGGGCGTCTCGCGCCTGATTCAACGCTTCGGCAAAGCCCCGGAAATCATCGAGGTCCAACAAAAAGCCCGCACCGTCTCCACCGTCGATCAATCGTACTTCGAGGTCCGCCAACGCTCCAAGGTCGAGGTGCTCTCGCGCTTGCTAGATATGAGCCCGCCCCGCCTCGCCCTCATCTTTTGCAACACCAAGCGCTCGGTGGATGAATGCACCGAGGACCTCGTCAACCGCGGCTATGCCGCCGACCGCCTCCACGGTGATATGACCCAACAAATGCGCGAGCGCGTCCTCAAGCGGTTTCGCGAGGGCGCCGTCGAATTGCTCGTCGCCACTGACGTCGCCGCCCGCGGCCTCGACATCGATGAAATCGACATCGTTTTCAACTATGACCTGCCCACCGACCCCGAGGACTACGTCCACCGGATCGGTCGCACCGGCCGCGCGGGGCGTTCGGGGCGGGCGGTGAGCTTCGTCTTCGGGCGCGAGATCTATCGGATTCAATCGATCGAGCGCTACACCCGCTCGGTGATTCGCCGCGAGCGCATCCCGTCCCAGGAGCAAGTCGAGGGCCGCCGCGCCGACCTCATCTTTGATTCCTTGAAGGAACGCCTCGAAAGCGGCAAATTCGATGCCTATCAGGATAACATCGACCGCCTCCTGGAACAAGGCCATACTCCGACCGATATCGCCGGGGCCTTGGTCACCTTGTTGCGTGAATCCAGTGGCCGCGAAGGCTCCGCCATCGAGGAAGATCGCGAACCGGAACGCCGCGATCCGCGGGATGCCAGAGGCCCGAAATCACCCAAGGACGCCAGATTACAGCGCGACAGCGGGCCCAAGGCACGCCCCGAGCGCGGCGGCCCGCGGGATTCACAAGCCACCGAGCACGGCATGGCGCACATGTTCTTGTCGCTGGGAAAAACCCATGGCGTCATGGCCAAGGAAATCGTCGGCATGCTCTATCGGGAAGCCGGCCTGCCCGACGGCTGTCTGGGCCGCATCACCTTGTTTCCCAAACACTCGCTCGTCGATGTGCCGGAAGACTTCGTCCACCAAGTCATCGAACGCACCCGCAACGCCCGCCTGCGCGGCCGCCCGTTCCGCATCGACCGCGACCGCGGCCCCCAGGACCGCGCTTGACCCGGGCATGAGGGGCACGGGTGGCCCGCCCAATACTGCCAGTTTAGCGCCTCTTGATAGGAAAACTGGCGTCCCGCCTGTTAGGGAAGACAGCGCGTCCCGCCTGTCTGCCGATAAAACGACAGGCTCAGACTTTCTGATCTGGACTTTGAAGTAACTGGGAATCGAGGGAAAATCCCGTAAAATGACATGGCACTGATACATAAACAACCCGGCGCAGCCCGCGTTGGGGGGTATAACGGCCTAAGATCACCACGGATTTCACGGATTACACAGATTGAAGAAATGCTTTATGTGATCAGTCGAAAGAGTGCCATCTGCGGATCATTTCTCACGATCCTCCCTCAAGTCCCCCCATCATCCCTCCCCTCCCCCAAGATTTTTTTCCATTTCGACACAAATAGGCAGAGTGGCAACGCTTATACCCGCGTCACAGGTAATCCCCCAACCTTTCCCCCTAACCGATCATGATTGAAGTTGAAAGTCTAACCAAACATTTCGGGACCAAGACCGCCGTGGACCATTTGTCGTTCTCGGTGAAAAAAGGCGAAGTCCTGGGATTTCTCGGGCCTAACGGTGCCGGCAAATCCACCACCATGCGGATGATCACCGGCTTTTTTCCGCCCACCTCCGGCGATGCCAAGGTGTGCGGCATTTCCATTGTCGATCACCCGGCGCAAGCCAAGACCAAAATCGGTTACCTGCCGGAATCCGCGCCGCTCTACCGGGATATGACCGTGCTTGGCTTCCTGCGCTTCTGCGCCGCCATCCGCGGCCTCTCCGGCAATGCCAGGAAAAATGCCGTGGAGCGTGCCATCGATACCTGTTCCCTCGCCTCGGTGGCCGCGCAATCCATTGACACCCTCTCAAAGGGCTATCGCCACCGCACCTGCCTGGCCCAGGCCCTGCTGCATGACCCGGAAGTGCTCATCCTCGACGAGCCCACCGACGGCCTCGACCCTAACCAAAAACACGAGGTCCGCCAACTCATCAAACGCCTCGGAGAGACCAAGGCCATCCTCTTCTCCACCCACATTCTCGAAGAAGTCGAAGCCGCCTGCACCCGCGCCGTCATCGTTGATCGTGGCGCCATCGTCGCCGATGGCACCCCGGCGGAACTGCTCGCCCAATCCGGCACCGGTTCCCTAACCGACTTGTTCCGCACCGTCACCACCCGCGACACGGCTGCCGCCTGATAACTCATAACTGATAACGCTCCTTCCATGTCCTCCCTAACCATCTACAAACGCGAACTCGGCAGTTACTTTTCCCAGCCGACCGCCTACGCCATCATTGTGATCTTCCTGTTGCTCTCGACGGGGCTTACCTTCAGCTTCGGCAACTTCATGCGGGTGGGGGATTCCTCACTTGAATGGACGTTCTTTTTTTGGCACCCGTGGATCTACATGCTGCTGGCCCCGGCCGTCGGCATGAAGCTCTGGGCCGACGAACAACGCAACGGCACCATCGAACTGCTCGGCACCTTCCCGGTGTCCACCGGCAGCGCCATCATCGGCAAATTCGTCGCCGCCGCCACCGTCTGGTGCGTCGCCCTGATTTTGACCTTCCCGATTTTCATCACCGTCAACTACCTCGGCGAACCCGACAACGGTGCCATCCTCGCCGGCTACATCGGCTCCTTCCTGGTTTGCTGCACCTTCCTTGCCATCACCATGCTGGTGTCCGCCTGCACCCGCGACCAGGTCGTCTGCCTCATTGTCTCGGTGTTGATTTGTGTGACGATGGTGCTCTGCGGTTATGATGATTTCACCCGTGAGCTTGGCAAGGCGGTGTCCCCGTCCGCAGTGGAGGCCGTCGCCTCCTTCGGCGTTTGGAATCACTTCAGTTCGCTCAATCGTGGCCTTTTCCGCTTGCAGGACTTGGTCTGGTTCAGCTCCATTATCCTGGTATCACTGTTAGGCACGAGTGCCATCCTCTCCGCCAAGCGCTCATAAATCTCAAATCTCAA
>JBILFE010000158.1:0-7167 GCA_044351705.1 Luteolibacter sp.
CGTGAGCGGCGTGGTGGTGGCATGTGAAGGAGGAGTTGAGGGTCGAGGGTCAGAACGGGCTTAGAACAAACGCTCGGCGACGGTGATGACGTCGTCAGGTTGTAGCAAATACGGACGATCCCCGCGCTGGGAAATGACCTTGAAGTCAACGACGGTGACGGTCCCCTTGCGGTTGATGCTAACCTTTTTCTGGTTGGCCAATTCAGTCAGGCCACCGGCGAAAGCAATGGCATTGACCAGATCCAATTTGCCATTGAGCGGGAATGCCACCGGACCGGGCTTGCGCACTTCGCCCAGCACGGTGACCGTCTTGCCCACGAAGGCACTCTGGTTAACGATGATGCGATCACCCGCCGCGAGTTGGACGCGGCCGGAGGCGCCTTGGATGGAGTCCATGCTGTAGGTGGTACTTGTGCCTGAGGCGCGGACGAGTTGGATGCTATTGGAATCGGCGTTTTCGAGCAGGCCGCCGACGGTGGCCATGGCGGACGCCAGATCGAGGTGGCCGGATACGGGCATCGGGATCTGCCCGGGGACTTTGACGGCACCGATGACCGAGATGAATTCGGTGGCGTATTCAAAAACGGATAGAGTCAACTTGGGATCCACCAGATAATCCTTGGCGTAGAGGTCACGGATGTTTGCGGCGGCGGCGGCAACACTCAAGCCCCCAACGGGCACCGACCCGATCAAGGGAAACGAGGCCTCGCCGGTCTTGAGGATGCGGACTTGGACGGATAGATCCGCCTCGCCATAAACCGCAAGATTGATGACGTCATTGGGCCGTAAAATGTAACTGGCATCGTCCTTGCCGCTGCCCTCCTTGCCAGCGCCCAGCGCCAGCAGCGGCAGAATCAAGAGCAGGATGACACGGAGCAATCCGATAGGACTCATGAACTGTTGAAAGTGACTGGGCATGGGAATATCAGTTGAGTGGCAGGCAGTTGCTAGACGCTGCCATTCGTCGGGTTTGTTGGTACGGTTGTTGGACGAAAGGTGGATACGGTTTCTACTCCCAACCAGCAAGCCTAAAATCCCGACAGCCTAAAATCCCGACAATTCGCGACACACCACAGGCCGGAGACCAACGCTGCAAGGCGGTGCTGCTTCTCAAAATCAGGCATCCTATCCGAGTCATCAGAAACTCCGGCTGATACTGAAACCGGTTTGGACCGAATTGTAGGAATTCCCGGTTCCGCCGCCGCCCTGATCGTTATAACTGACAAACACGCTGGCATTGCAAGTGTCCGAAAATACAGGCATGCCCAGCGAAGAATTTATGCTGAAATAATCCTGGTCGGGACGCGCCGCCCGCGTTGTGTTGTCCGGCATCTCATAGCTGTTAGTTTGGTACCTCAGGCCAAGATTCAACATGGCTTTGCGCAGCTTGCGGTGATACCCGAGTTGCAGCGAGCTGAGTTGGGTGAAGCCACCGACCTGCGAGGTATCCGCCTGAGTATCGCGCCAGTATGAAAAATTCAAGCCCCAGAGTTTGGATGCCTGGTAATTCAAGCCGATGGATGCAGAGAACGCGGGATCCGCCGAGACTCCATTTTCGTAACGCGAAAAATCCATGCCGATGCGTGAGGTCAGCGCTACTTTGCGGGAGAGTTTGTAATTGGTGTTGAGGGTGGGTCCGATGGATGTGCGTCCGATCTGGGTGCTACCGGTGCGGTAGGCATAGCGGATGCCAGGCCCGAACTCGGTCAGCTGGGAATATCTCCACATGGCCGAAGTGCCGAAATCATAGGAGTTCACGTCGGAATAATTGCCACTGCTGGTGGAAGAATTACTCTGGCTGAAATTGCCTACCAGCGAGGTTTTCGGGCTGATCCGGTAGCGTGCCATCAGCCCCGAATGAATATTGGTGCGTTGGACGAAGTTTGACGAATAATTGCTGTTGCTGCCACGGTCAATGTCCGCGCCGGCGTTGGCCGTCACCGTAAAATCCCCCCCGTCGTAATTGGCCAGCACTCCCCCACCCTGGCTATATCCGCTGTAATCCGAGTGGTTGATGTACTCGTTGTAGGTGCCGCGGTAGTTGGCGCCAAATGTCAGGGTCGATGCCCGCGATAGATAATCGAGATTGCCGCCCAGCCCGAGAATAAAATCGTCCTTGGCCGAGTCACTCGTTTGTCCCTGATTCGCGGACACATTGGAGTTGTAGATCGTGGAAAAGGTTGTGCCAAAGCCGAAGCCGTCGAGAAGATCGTCCCCCAAGCCGCTCGCCAGCGATGTCGCCGCCTCGTTGTTAGATAAACCACTGGGAGCGACGGGCTGGACGATGGAGCCGTCAGGCGCGCCTGGCAGGACCACGCTGGCTGCCCGCCCCACCACAATCCCTGGACAAGTCCATGCAACACAGGCAAACCAAACGGCCAAGCCACCCCTGAGTCGAAGGAAGTCCGACCTCAATGATCTCCGGGATTTCGGCGCTTTCATCCAGTCTAGTGGGTTATCTTGGTCAAGAAAAACCCGCACCCGAGGACAGGCGCGGGCTCTTCAAAAATCGATGCGTCCCGCAAATCAGTTCCGGCGGCGGCGCAGCAAACCAAGCGAGGCCAAGCCCGCAAGCAACGCGGTCGATGACTCGGGGATAATGTTGAGGTTGTCCATGGCTATAACATTCGAACCGAATGCATTCGACCCTACATTGGCCCAATTGATGTTGAACGTATCCGATTGGGTCAGCGGGTGGAGGCCAGTCAGAATTTTCGAATCGCTGAGGGTGTTACCGCCGTCAAGACTGAGAGTAAAGCTCGTGCTGAGTCCATCCAAGGTTGGCGAGGCAAGCAAGACGAAATTGTACTTACCATTTTCCTCAAAGGCCATGTTCAAAGTGCCGGATCCGTAGGCACTGGTGTAGTTCACATCCCACAATGCGTGGGCGTCCAAAGTGGGATCTACCGGCTGAGCAACACGTGGTTCGAACGAGATCTCAAGAAGATTGGTGCTCCCAACTGTAACTGAAACTCCAAATTTATCACGGTTGAAAAAACCGTCATTATAACTGTCGAGAATCGCGTACTCGAAGCGCATTTCAAGACCTCCCATGACGCCCACGTACGAATGGCTCAATGTCACCGTGGTCGGAGGAGTGGGGGGAATGGCGGCACCCGATGCATCGCCCAAGTTGATCGCCTTACCGTAACCGAAGGCTGCAAACGTGGTGTACACGTAGGAATATTGGTCAGTGGTGTTGTTGATGGTCCAGTCGTCTTGTCCTGCCACATCGGCGGGCCAACCAGTATAGCCATTGAAATTCTGATCGTAAGTTGAAACCGTAGCGGCTTGCACTCCAGCCAAGCAACCAAACAGGGCGAGTCCAGTGAGTTTTAGTGTTTTCATCGGGGGATTTTAAAATGGGATATGGTGGGATTTTTTCAAACGGATTAATAGCGGCTGATCACAGGCTTCGTGTCGACAATGATCACAACTGGCGGACGACTTGTACGGGCGGCCTCAACAGGCGTAACAAGAGCCGATACCAACCCGACAAGACTAGTCGCCAAGAGAAGTTTGCAGAAGAATGTTTTCATGACGGGCGGAATAAACCAAATCAGGCCCTGACCCGCAACCATTATTTTCAGATTTTTTTACTTTTTTTCGGAATAAGTCCAAGTCACTGGAAATGAATGGATTGCAATTCGAATTAAAAGTCAGCCAGGGGACCGTCGGCGCGGTTACTCCGCAGCCGGGACGAGTTTATCGAGTTCGGGCTTGTCTTTGGTGAACTGCCGGATTTTCAGCAGCGTCTGCTTTCTTGTCCACAATCTGCCGGGTTGCAGCCGATCCATCAGTTCGGCGCGGCGCAGCGCCTCTAGCCAAAGCGCGGCGCAGCGCTGCGGATCGGTGCCGGCCCAGGCCTGGGCCTGGCGCAGCGGGCCACCAACCCAGGTGGGATCCAGTGCCCGCTCGATGGCATAGGCGCGGTCGGCCACCGCGAATTTGTCGTCGAAGTGCAGGGCCAGAAACCCTTGATAACGGAGCAGATCGCGGTCAAGCGGGGCGCTTGGAGCGGCTTGTTCGAGCAGGGTGAGAGCCTGCTCGAGACGGTCCACGGCGGCATCGGGCTGATAGGTCTCGCCCTTGGCTCGGGCGGCCTGCTGCAAGGATTGGTCTTCGCGATAAAGGCGCTGGGCCTCGCTCAGCGCCGTTGTGGCTGCGGTAAGGGCCGGTTGGGGGGCTCCCCACCATTGAGCAGCGACTAACCAGGCGGCCACCGCCAGCAGGGCGCACGCAACGAGCCGGAATGGCCAGGCACGCGGTGCTGCACGCAGCGGGTCGAATGGCGGCTTATCAAGAGCAAGGGCAAAAAGAAAGGCCGCACTCCATGCCAGGGTGATGCGGTGGCCCGGCACGTCGAACAGCCCGTGAATCGGCACTAACATGGCCGCCACCAGACAGGCGCTGCGCAGGGCGCGGTCCCGGCCAGCCTGAATCGCCCGCCGACATTTCCAAAACGCCAGGCCTGCCAAGGCCGCAAGGACAAGGGTGGCGGGAACCCCGACTTCCGCCGCCATCCACAGCCAGTCGCTTTCCGGATGATAATTATCCGCATCGTTGGCAATGGCGGCGAGCTTGCGGTATTGCGGGAAAATCGGGTAATACTGGGCGGCGCCGATGCCGGTCCACTTGAAGTCGCGTATCAAATCAAGGGTGTCGAGCATCGTGGGAATGCGAAAATCGAGGTCTCGGGTCGCATTCATGGTTGATTTGGCAGCCGCCGGCGCGTCACCGGTCGTGCCCATCACGGCACTGGCCTGCTCCACGGTTTTGGTGAGTCGGGCTTTGACCCCGGTATCAACCAATAAAAACAGTCCGATGACCGCCAACCCGATCAAACCCAGCACCCGCAATCCGTGTGCGCCGAGGTAGCGCGGACCTAACATGACCAGCCAAATCAGGCAGCCGCCGGCCACCAGCACCAGCCCGCCGCGGCTGAATGACCATCCCACCACCGCCCACAGGCACACGCCGGTGCCGACGAGTGCCACGACCATGGCCGGGAAACGCCTGTCGCGCAATGCTTGTAACACGTTGCCCAAGCCGCAGATGGCACCCATGGCGAGGTAGGTGGCGGTGTGATTGCGATTCGGGAAAAATCCAAACTGCACTTCGCCGCTGGGGAGGGTGCCAAAAGCGGGGACCTGGAGGACGCGCGCGATGATGGCGTAAACGGCAACGCCCAGAGTGAACGCCATGGCCCACCGCCGCACTTGCAGCGGCGAGGGGCGGTGGCCAGCCAGCCACAAACCGGTGAACAGGATGATGATGAACAATGTGAACGCTTCGGCCGCCTGCCGCGACTGAATCACCACCAATGAGCCGGTCGCCACGCCGAGCGCCGCGAGCTGCTCACGCCATGGCGGCATGGCAAACCACCCTGCCGGCAGAAATGCCGCCGCTCCGGCCAACACGAATCCGGCACCTAAAATCCACCACACTCGCGGCAAGCAAACCCCCGGCGGTCGCAGCAACATCAACACCCCGACACACCCTAACAGCACACCGTGGAAGCCGGCCAGTGGCCCCGCCACGCAAAAAGTGGCGGACCACAGCAGCAGCCAGAAAGTGCCAAACACATACCGCGATGCCGGGTCGTCCGCATCGCGGTCTTCCCACTCGGTGTTCTGCCTTGCCATGCCCTCGTCCTGATGGTTCATCCGCAAAAACTGCAAAATAAAACAACCCACTTGTCAACGCTGGGCTGCAAGGTGCTCCGCGGGCAGCCCCGCTGTCCGCTGCGCTGTCAACAAGATAATGACTGGCATTATGTTTGCCACCAGCGCGCGCCGGGAGGAAGGGTGGCAGTCGGGAAAATCATCCCGCCGGTGGACTGAATCCTTATTTTAAAAGCATGCGGATCTCGATGGATTCGCCGGCGTTGAGGATCACTTCCTGTTGCAAGCGGATCACCAAACGACGGCCGGCGAGTTCATGTTTCACCTCGATTTTCCTGCCGCCCGCCTCGACTGCGAGGGTGGGAGCTTTGCCGGCTTCGGCGAGTTCCAAGGCAATACTCTTGAGGCGCAATTTCCCCCAGCGCAGATCGATGCGGGCATCGCGGCCGCCGGGCGTGTCTTGCTGGCTGAAGGTTCCCCACCCTTCCGGGGCGGTGAAGGCGCAGCGGAATTTGTCAGGGGTGAGGCGCGGCGCGAATCCTATGTGGCCGTTAGGGCCGTGGTTTTCGAAACCGCAAGCAGCCAGATAGATGCCGTAGCTGGCCATGCTGCGCGCGTAATGGTCGCCGCATTCCACCTCATTCCACGGATTGCGGCGCGACGCGTGATAGCGGTCGTGGACGGCACGGGTGATGGCCAGGCCTTCCTGGACCATGCCTTCCCACACCATGTGGCCGGCCACCTGGTATTCGAAGCCGTTCATGCACTCGTTGAAATAGCCGGCGAAGGTGTTGTTGCCGCCGCCCTGGGCCTGGTTAAAATCCCAGTCCTTGCGCGGGAACGTGCACATCAACAAGCCCGCCTCACCCGCCATCGCATACCACCGGCCGGCCTTGTAGCGTGCCCGATACGGCCCGACGTCCGGACTGAAATTGTATTTCCACAACGAGTGCAACGCGGTCTTGGTCTCCTTTTCTGGAAACACCCGCGGCAAACCCACCTGGAAAGCCCAGCTTTGCCCCATCACCTGGTCGATCTCGCAACCGGTGCCGGAGTTGATCGTGTTGGCGTGCGCAGGATCGACCTTGTTGATGAAGTAATCGCCGTCAAACAATTCACCCACCATCGTGGTCTTGCCCTTGGCCGCGATCGTCCGGCATTGGGTGGCGAATTCCGCGTCACCCGTCTCGTCGGCCATGGCGGCTGCGGCCAGCAGTCCTGCCTGATAGAGTCCGCTCAGCCACGCCACCGGGCCGAACCAATCGGCGTCGAGCGTGTTGTGCTGGTTGCTGCGGATGAGTCCGTCGCCGTCGCCGTCCTTGTTGATCAACCACTGGGTGGCGCGCTTGATGCCCGCCCAGTTTTTCTTCAAAAACGCGTCGTCCACACTCATCTGGTGTTCGCGCAGCGCCCGCAGGATCGAGCCAGCCTGGGCGTCGATGGCCGGAATGTTGTTGTTCTCGCCGCGGAAAAAGATCGCGCCGTCGGCTTGCAGCGCCAGGCCGAAGTCCACCCGCTCGCGCAGGATCCGTTCCAGATCCGG
>JBILFE010000159.1:0-7157 GCA_044351705.1 Luteolibacter sp.
CGGAGTTGGTCGATGACCTGATTTTACGCAATTGGCCGCGCGGTGAAAAGGTGGCCAACAAGGACATCAAGATGCGCACCTTCATCGCCCAGGACAAGGGCCGTGATCAAATGGTGTCGTTGGTTTATGACATCACCTATGGGGTGGTCAATCCCGGCGACAAGCTGGTGGTGCTGGATGATTCCATCGTCCGCGGCACTACCCTGAAACGATCCATCCTGAAGATTCTGGCGCGCACCCGTCCCTCGAAGGTCGTGATTTGCTCCACCGCGCCACAGATTCGTTACCCGGATTGTTATGGCATCGACATGTCCGAGTTGGGCCGCTTCATCGCCTTCCAGGCGGCTGTGGCCCTGCACCAGCGCGCCGGTCGGGCGTCCTTGTTAGAAAAGATCTATCAAAATTGTCTGGCCGAGCTGGAGAAGCCGCCGCAGGAGCGCGGCAACTGCGTCAAGGAGGTGTATGCCGCCTTCAGAGATGAGGACATCTCGGCTGAGATCAGCCGCATGGTCTATCCTGAGAAGACCGACTGGAAAGGTCAGGTTGAGGTGATTTTCCAAACCATCGAAAACCTCCACGCCGCCATTGAGGGCCCGTGCGGGGATTGGTATTTCACCGGCAATTACCCCACGCAGGGTGGTTTCGCAATGGTCAACATGGCATATGTCCGCTGGTATGAAGGCATCAGCGGCAGAAGTTACGATCTGCCGCTGTGATTGCGCCTGGTTGATCTTCCGGTTTGGAAAACCATCTTGCTTTCCGAGAAATACCCGGCATTGTGGTGCGCAAGCGAGCCATGGCAATCAAGGACAACAAGAAACGGGGCGAGCCAGCAGAGCCCAAGAAATGGTCCAACGAGATCATCGGCTTTGCGCTTGTGGCTGGCGGCATTGTGTTGCTGTTGTCGCTCATTTCCTATAGTCCGGCCGACCTGCCGCGGTGGTGGATGTTTGAGCTGTTTGCGGATAAATCCGGCAAGGCCGGAGCAAATTTGATAGGCCCGGTGGGCGGGGTTCTCGGCTTCATGCAAATTTTGTTGTTCGGGGCGGCTGCGTGTTTGATCCCGGTCGCCCTGATCGGCTTTGGCGTGATGAAAATGGCATTTGACAGCCGGTTGTGGCCGCGCTGGCTGGTTGGGGTGGCGGTGCTGCTGGTGTCGGGGGCATGTTTTCTGCATGCTGCGGACTATTTTTTCACTGACTGGGCGCTGCGATGCCAAGGCCGCGGCCCCGGCGGCGTGATTGGCAGCAGCCTGGGCGGTTTGCTGGTCAAGACCATCGGGCGGGCCGGCACCCTGCTGTGCTGCGCCAGCATTTATGGGCTCGCCTTGATTTTGCTCACCGGCCAAACCCCGCTCAAACTCAGCAAGTGGATTTACCGCTTCATCCGGCGCAAGTTCCAGCAATGGCAGGCGCAGCGCAGCGAAACCGGGCGGCTGGCGGCCCGCGAGGCGGAAATGTTGGCCGAGCGAGAACGCCAGCGCGAACAACGCCGCAAGGACCGTGAACTCAGCACCCAAGCCGCCGCCAAGACCGCCGCCCAGGAAGACCCGCAAACCCTCTTGCCGCTGCGCGAAATTCCGCCACCCCAGATCATTGACGCCTCGCAACGCCGCAGTTCAGACGCCCTCAGCGCCGGGGCCCGACCCTTCGAACGCAAAAAGTCCGGCCATCAATCGCTCTCCGTCACCGGCTTCGAGGATTACGAGTTGCCCGGCTTCGACCTGCTGGATGTGGATGATTCCCCGGAAGCGCCCGAGGCCAATCGCGCCGAACTGCTCGCCACCCAGCAAATCATCATCGAGACCCTGCGCGCCTTCGGCATTGAAGTGACCGCCGGCGACATCACCCGCGGACCGACCATCACCCGCTATGAAATCTATCCGTCCACCGGGTTGCGGGTATCGCGCATTTCCCAACTTGAGGCGGACATCGCGCGGGCCACCTGCGCCGAGCGCATCAACATCCTCGCGCCCATTCCCGGCAAGGACACCGTGGGCATTGAGTTGGCCAATTCCCAAAAGGTGGCCGTGCCGCTGCATGAACTCCTGCATGATCCGGAATTCCGTTCCGCCAAGAAAAAAATCCCGCTGGCGCTGGGCAAGGATGTTTATGGCAAGACGGTCATCGGCGACCTAACCGCCATGCCGCATCTGCTGGTGGCCGGTGCCACCGGCTCCGGCAAGTCGGTTTGCATCAACTCGATCATCGCCTCGATTCTCTTCAAGTTCGGCCCCGACGAGCTCCGCTTCATCATGGTTGATCCCAAGGTGGTGGAAATGCAGATGTATAACAAGCTGCCGCACATGGTGGTGCCGGTTGTCACTGATCCGAAGAAAACCGTGGCCGCCCTCAAGTGGGTGGTCAATGAAATGGAAAAGCGCTACAAGATCTTTGCCAAGGAGGGGGTGCGCAACTTCGATGGCTTCAACAACCGCCCGCGCCGCGAACAACCCGAGCGCGCGCCAAGCCTGCCCGAGCCGCTCGTCGATGATGCCGCCATCGAGGAAATCGCCCGCGCGCTGGAAGCCGGTGATCTGGGCGAGGAGGAGGACATCGATGAGCTCATGCTCGATGACGATCAAATCCCGGAGCGCTTCCCGTACATCGTCGTTTTGATAGATGAGTTGGCCGACCTGATGCAGACCGCGCCGGCTGATGTGGAGATGTGCATTGCCCGCATTGCGCAAAAAGCCCGCGCCGCGGGCATCCATCTGATCATCGCCACCCAGACGCCGCGGGCCGATGTGGTCACCGGCATCATCAAGGCTAACATCCCGTGCCGGATCGCCTTTCAAGTCTCCTCGGCGCTGGATTCCCGCGTCATCCTCGATACCAAGGGCGCTGACAAACTCGTCGGCAAGGGCGACATGCTCTATCTGCCGCCGGGCTCCGCCAAGCTCGAGCGCGCCCAAGGCGCTTATCTATCCGATGCCGAGGTCGAGCGCATCGTCGATCACTGCGCCAAACAGGGCAAACCGAAATTCGAGACCGACATTCAATCCTCCATCAATGAGGAGGGTGACGCGGACGAGGATGTTTCCGAGGCCGATGAGGAACTCATCATGAAATGCATCGAGGTGGTCCGCCAGGAGCGCAAGGCCAGCACCTCGTTGTTGCAACGCCGTCTGCGCCTAGGCTACACCCGTGCCGCCCGCATGGTCGATATCCTCGAAGCCCGCGGCATCGTCGGCCCCGGGGAAGGTGCCAAGCCGCGCGAGGTGTTTCTCAAATAAGCCAACCCCGGCGCGTGGGGCAAATCGCGCGGGAGTGCCGCCGACCCGCCGCCCCGGGTGAATAAAATTTGCATTTTTTAATTTTCTGATTGTCAGGTTGCGCGAGTCGCGGTAGGTTGCGGCTCCGCCCGCAAGGGTGGGCATGTTATGGCCCGATAGCTCAGTTGGTAGAGCAGCGGATTGAAAATTCGCGTGTCGATGGTTCAAATCCGTCTCGGGCCACTTCTTCTCCCCACCGCATCCTCCACCATGAGAACCAGCAAGGATAAGAATAAGGACAAGGAGGGTGATCAGGCAGCGCTCGTTGAGGCCAACAAGCTATATTACGATATTGAGGCCGAGAAGCGGAAGAAGATCGATCACAAGGAATATGAGAAGCTGCTGTTGGAGCAGGATATCGAGCTGATCAAGCTCCAGGAATGGGTGAAGGCGAAAAAGCTCAAGGTGGTGGTGGTGTTTGAGGGCAGGGATGCAGCCGGCAAGGATGTGTGCGGGATGTGGCAGAAGGCGACGGTGGCTAACGGCCTGCATTTCGGCGTGGCTTCGCATGTCGCCAGAACCTTCCGCTGGTTGCAGACGTCGCATGGCTCTGACAAGACCGGCCCGCTGGCAGGGGTGCCCTATGACGGTCAGGACCCGGCCTATCAGGATCTCTACGGGGTGCCGTGGAAAAGCACCGATCCGGGCTACGAAGGACCGCAGGATGTCGGGCCGCCCGCCTTCGAGCAAAACTTCGAGGACCGGATGAAGGACCTCATTGATAGGTATCATCCCGATCTTTACTACACCGACGGCGGCCCGCCCTTCAAGGACAAGGGTTACAAGATCGTCTCCCACCTTTACAACCAGAGCCTCAAGGAGCATGGCGGTACATTGCAGGCGGTGGCCAATTTCAAGGGCGGCTGCCCGATCGGCGCCGAAAACTTCGAGTTTGAATTTCCCGCCACCCTGCAGCGGAATTTCTGGCAGACAGACAAGACCATGGGCGCCGAATGGTATTGGCTGCGCAATCGCCAAAAGGATTACAAGAAGGGCCATGAAATCGTCCACACCCTCATCGATGTCGTCAGTAAGAACGGCAACCTGCTGCTCAACGTGCCGCTGACCGGCGACGGCGAGTTGGAACCGGAAGTCATCACCATGTTTGAGGTCATGGCGCATGACTTCGATCTCATCGGCGAGGCCATCTTTTCCACCCGCACTTGGGAGGCGTTCGGTGAGGGCCATAAGAACTTCAACACCATTGCCAGCGGCTCGGCAAAAGACATCCGCTTCACCCGCAATAAGGCCAACACCGTCCTCTATGCCACCACCCTCGGCTGGCCAGGTGATGGCGCAGTGGTCAAAATCAAGACGCTGGGCAAAGCCCGCATCGATCTGCAAAGTCTGCAGGGCATCACGCTGCTAGGCTCCGCGGAAAAGCTGTACTTCACCCAGGACGCCGGATCGCTCCAGATCACCCTGCCGGCCAAGGCGCCCTTTGAATGCAACGCCTATCCGCTCAAACTGGTGTTTGCTGGAAAAATCCCCAAGCTCAAGCCGGATGCCAGACTGCTTTGGCAGGCGCAGGCCCGTGATATTGAGGGTGCGGAAGACCGCGCCGCCTACGGCCTGGCTGCCGAACGCGGCGTGTTGTTGCTAGAGGTGCCTGCCGCCAGCGATGCCGCCAGGGCCGGCCTCAAACAGGACGATGTGATCACCACCTGCAATGGCAAGGAGGTCAAATCGGTTGCTGACATGGCTGCCATGGCCGATCAATCCGCCGGCCTGAAGTTGACGCTAACAATCAATCGGCAGCAGAAACTGCTGCCGATTGATCTGACCCATTACACCTATGTGATAAGAGAGAATGTGTGGAAGCCGGAGTTCAAGAAAGTTTCAGTCGCTGCGGCTTCGGCGGTGGCGTCCGCAAAAGTATCGGTTGATGGAGCCAAGCTGAGCATTGGTGCCGTTGATCTTCTTGTTGATGGAAAAATCGATTGCAACCGCGGTCCGACATTCGCCAGCGGCGTTGACACCGGCAAATATCGCTTCGATCTGGGTGAGGTCAAGCGCATCGCGCAGGTCAATACCTACGCGTCCGGCAACACGCATGCCAGGCAGTCGTTCACCCTATACGGCAGCAACGCCGCGTTGGATCCCGGTTGGAACCTCGCCGACACCAAAGTGTTCACACCTGTGATCACGGTGGACTCGCGTGGCGAGCGCACCGAGTATGAGGCCACCAGCATCCGCCGCAGCACGGACCAGCCGCTGGGCAATTTCCGCTGGCTGATCTGGGCGGCCGCGCCGACGATGGGCGAAATCGGTGGCCAGAATACAACCATCGAGGAAATCCAGGTCATTGCGCCAATGCGGGCAATGAAGTGAGTTATATAACACCTTGAAAGTGAATGAGTTGACCATGGCTTTCAGCGTTGCAGCCGGGACCGCGAAAAAAAAATAAAAAAAAAGCAGATATTTCTTGCCAATTTCTCGGTTTGGTTCAATTTCACGTAGTTCACGCGAAAAACGTCCCGCGAAAAAACTAACAATACAGCCCAAAATACACCCAATCATATGAAAGTAACGCTACGCAATCTTCTAATCGGATCCGCCTTTATCGGCGCACCGCAAATGGCATCAGCCGCCTGGTTGGGACCAATGTTGGTGGGCTTTCACAGTTTCACGGACGATCAAACCACCGAAAATCAGGATTATGCCGTGGCTGGCTACTCCGGTACGGTGACCAAATTAGGTGATACTGCTAGTTACTCCACCAGCAGATCGACAGGCGGTTCCTCCGATGGAACTTATGGCAGCGTGACTTTAGTCGCGAATAACCCACCTGCGGATGGCGGCTTTGTGCGTAGCGTGGAATGGTACACAACCAATTCCGACACGGGCGCTGAGGAGTTGAACCACAGTTATCCGGTATTTCGTATCACACAAACCGGGACGGGTGTCACCCCGTTGGGAGCTTTTTTGTTTGATGCGGCTACCAATGAAGTTTCATCAGTCTCCAACGTGGTTGTCTCATACCTGACAAGCACTTCAGCGACCCACACCTATTCGCCCATAACGCTTCCAGTAGTCCCCAATAGCAACACTATTTCCGCAGACTATGGTGACTTTGCCTTGAGTTTGGCCGGACTGGAACTGGCTCAGGGTGAGTGGATTGAATTCACCTTTGATGGCAGCCCCTATGCCCGCATCGACAACGTCGGTCTTACCCTTGCCGCCATCCCTGAACCCGGCAGCATGCTGGCGCTGGGTTGTTTGATCGGTTCCGGTGCGTTGCTGCGCAACCGCCGCCGTCGCGCGTGAACTGACCCCAGGGTCTAAACTGCTAGAGATTCCAAAGGCGCGTCGCAAGACGCGCCTTTCTCTATGGCAAGGATGTCGGTTTATATCGGCGTGGCAGCGCTTGCTTTTTGTGGCCGACATCCTATAAGCATTTCCCGCCATGAATAACAAAGCAGCAAAGCCACTGACAATCGGTCTGATCCTGGTGATGGTCACTCTCAAGACGGCCATGGCCGAATACCAAGGCTGGCAGCATGCCGGGCCATTGGCTATTCTAACCACACCGGAGGGGGCCAACCTGCCGCCAAGCGCTGCGGAGGAAAACTTCCCGATGCTGGTGCGGCTGGACAAGGCGACCTTTGATTTCAGCCAGGCCCAAGCCAATGGCGAGGACATCCGCCTTTCTGCCGCGGGCAAACCGCTGAGCTATCAGATAGAAGAATGGGATGCGGTGCATGGCCGCGCCAGCATCTGGGTGCGCATTCCCCTCATCAAGGGCAATGCATGCCAACAAATCCAACTGCACTGGGGCAAGGCGGATGCGGCGAGCGAGTCCAGCGGCAAGGCGGTGTTCAATGAATCCAACGGCTATGTCACTGTCATGCACTTGAACGATCCAAAGGATCCCAAGGATGAG
>JBILFE010000160.1:0-7148 GCA_044351705.1 Luteolibacter sp.
CGGGCGGCGAGGAAACTCTCCCGCTCATGGGGCTTGAGGTCGGTCATCTGCTGCATTCCGTTCTGGATTCGCTGCGCCACGAGCAGGGCCTCCTTTTTCGCGGCGGCAAGGTCACCGAAGAACTGGCGCATCCGCTTGCCTTCCCGATGGTAGCTGAGCACGAAGCGGATTCGACCGCCCGACGCGCACCGATAGACCGGGACGGATACGGAGCCGAAGTGAGCCCCCGCCACGGGTTTGCCTTTGGAGCCGCGTTTGGCCTTGGGCCGGGGGGCTGGAAGGGTGGTTGAAAGCGCGGTCTCCTGAGTTGTCGCCAATTTGTCGCCAGTGGGGTTCATGGCGATGGTAGAGGTGTCAACTTTGGCGCGTTTTCCGATCCTTAAACCATTAGTTTTGAATGGTTTGCCAAAGGTGGGCCCGCAGGGATTCGAACCCTGGACCAAGGGATTATGAGTCCCCTGCTCTAACCGCTGAGCTACAGGCCCGGAATGGTCCGGTGCGGCGCCCACCATAACAGCACCCACCGCCCCGGCAAGCGCGAAGACACCGCACGGTGGTGAATTTCCACGCCCCCTGCCCGTGATCCGCATTGTAGCGGCGGTGTGCCACCGTCGCTGGCCCAGAACCCGACATCCCAGAACCCGTCGCTCCATTTGCCACCGGCGGCAATGAGTGTTCGTCCATCCGGTCTTTCCTCTAACCCTTCCAAAACTATCAGATTTTGCCGCATACCGGTGAAAAAGCTTCCGCTCTGCGGCGTCTTGTGGCGTGATGTCGCCAGTCACTAACGAACCTCCACATCCCTAGCGTCATTCCCGCGCCCAAAAGATCCGACATATTCCACCCAACCCTCACAACTCCGACACCGGCCCCGGCAATCTCGATCACCTGCTGCCCGAATACGAAAAACTCCTCGCCCAGATCGCCGACACCCGCGCCGCGCTGAAAAAGGAACTCCAACAGGCACTCACCCGATGAAAAGGGCGAAATGGACACCTTTTCAAAAAGATTCACATTAAAGTGAAAAAAACTGTTGAAATCACGCTCAGCACCCTGCATCTTGGCGCTGCAAGGCGGGTGGTCACGCTTGCCATCAATGGCAAAGATCCCGCTGAAGATTTCCTCTCAAAGCTGCAAAAAGATGATCGAAACAAGCTCGATTCCATCAAAACAAGAATCAAGGCGGTTGCCAATTATCCACGTTATGAAAACAAAATCACATTCCGGGACGTGGGGGATGGTGTTTACGAATTCAAACGTCCGGGTCTGCGACTTTACGCATTCTACGCTGAAATCAACGGGCAGGATCAATTGATCCTGTGCACGAATGGTGGCACCAAAAGCAAGGATCAACAAAAGGACATTCGCCAAGCCAAGGCCCTCAAGGATGAATTCTTCTCCGCACTCAAACTTCCTGACACTACCCTAATTCTCGATTGGCCAGACTCATGAAAATCAAAATCATCCGTTCAAAAAAGCAAAGTCCGCTCGCAAAGGCTTTTGCCGAACCCTTGTCGCTGGAAGGCGAGGTCGAGTTCCGCAAGTTGATCGTCGTGGAGGAACTCCTCCAGTTCATGAAACGCGAGGGCATCAATCGCAGTGAACTCGCCGCCCGCATGGGGGTGCCACCGTCCCGCATCACCAAAATGCTGAGCGGTGACAGCAACTTGACGATCGACACCCTGGTTCGTGCCGGACGCGCGGTCGGCGCTGACCTGCAGCAGACCTTTGCCCCCGTAGGCAAGAAGGTCCGCTGGACCAGCTACGATCCGGTCGATGTTCATGAAGCTTTCGCCTCTCCTGTCCGCACGATCGCGGTCGAACAATTGAATACGCCCTACACCTTCGAATTCCAAGCTTCCGATGACAAATCCACCGCCGCTTAGCGCATCTCCACTCCGGTTGCTGGCGCACCGGTTCACCGAGGTCTCAGTGAAAGCCTCCGAGCAGGATGAGCCCCAAGGTGGCTTTTCCCTCAATACGACTCGCAGTTTTCGTCAGCATGACGAGAATCCCCGGGAGTATCAATTGATCCTGGCGCTGGTGCTTGGTTCAAGTACTCCCGATCAAGAGTCACCCTACACCGCTAGGCTGACGATTGAGGGCGAATTTGAGGTAGCCGAGGCCTATCCCGCCGAAATGCGTGAGGAGCTCATTCGCGTCACCGGGGCTTCCATGCTCTATGGTGCCTGCCGGGAAATGCTCGCCAATCTCACGGCAAGATCCACCCATGGAATGTCAACGCTGCCATCCGTTTCATTCGCAGTGCCGAAATCTTCCTCTATCAAAAGCGGATCAAACAAGGGGGTCGCCAAAAAATCGGCCAAGCGCCAAGCTTGATGACCTGGCCTCGCTCGTCCATCTCTCTTCAGCCTCCACGGGGCGACATTCGACAGCCCGGAGCAACGCCCTAGGATCCACGCCACCACATTTCCCAAGCCCCAACGGTGCGTCCCATAATTGATCGCCCGGCAGAAGGGATTGGGTTTGTGAGAGTTGTGAAACTACCAATTATTATTTCCGAAGATCGTGTGGGTTCGTGCCAACGCCAAACAACACCAACCAAGAAAAAAAACTTTTATGTTAGCTACACTCAAGCCAACCACTCTGCTGGCGATGTTCCACCTGCCTCAATTAAAAGGGGTGGCGCAGGAAGTTGAGGACACGCTAGTCAAAATCATGGCCGCATGGGAGCGAGTGAGGTCGTAATGAGAGATTTCCGGTTGATCGGCACCGATTCATGCGCCTGATTTCGCGTGAAATTCGTCCAGGCAGCGGTAAATTTTCAGGACGCAGGGATTTTTCAGGGTGTAGAAAATCTGTGTCCCACGGCGTTCGTCCACCAAGAGGCCGACGTTGCGAAGGACCGCAAGGTGGTTGGAAACCGTGGACATATCCAGACCGACGAGTTCCGTCAAATCCGCCACGCATTTTTCTCCTTTGCCAAGCGCATCGACGATGAGCAGGCGGTTCGGGTTGCCCAGCGCTTTGAAAACATCCGCAGCCTTGCGGAAATCAGTGGGTTTCTTGCGCTTGGATGTCTTGCACGCGGCGATCATATTTTGAAACTTTGCCAAATTACCAATTATTGCAAGCGGAATTTCTGCAATAACGGATATTTCTTTCGCCATGGTGCACTGCGCTTGGTTGACTCCGGGCGTGCGTAAGTCGAATGTTACTGAAACCGCCCCGCTGGAGCTGGCTCTGAACGCCACCACGGAGGAAGGGGTGATCAGGGAGATGATCCGCTCACTGGCCGGCCGGGCGGAGATTCGGGATTTGCAGGCACTGCAACGGGCGGTATTGGAGCGCCAGAAGCTGCAAGTTCCGATGCTGGAAAATGGCGTGGCGCTGCCACATGCGCGAATATAACAGAATTGTAATCAGGCGCTACGGTCCCGGTTCATGTGGCCGGGGTCTATTCCTTTGAAAGGCTCCACTACGGAGCGTTTCCAACCAAGAACACAAACATGAAAACAATTCGAATCACAACATTGATAGCTGCGGCATTATTGACCGCAGGCACTGCACTGGCCCAAGGCAGCCCCAATCGCTGCGGCGCTGGATACGGCGGTCCGCCGCAAACTGACGAAGAACGCGCCGCCCGCCAGGAGGCCTGCCAACAAGCAAACGGCGGCGCGTGTGAGAACGGCGGCGCGTGTGCCGGTCAGGGCCAAGGCCAAGGCCAAGGCAAGGGCCAAGGCAAGGGCCAGGGCCAGGGCCAGGGCCGGGGTCCGCGTGACGGCAGCGGCCCACGCGGTGGCGGTGCCGAGTGCCCAGCCGGAAATTGATAGAACCGGCGTGGATGATTGGGGCGGTTTGCAAGGACCGCCCCAGTCTCCATGCCCCCCCCAATCTCATTGTTTCATTCGCAGCACAAAACTCGTCCATCCGGATTGGCTCGCCTGTAGTTCCAATTCACCGCCATGCGCCCGTGCAATCTCGCGTGCCAGGCTCAGCCCGAGTCCGACTCCGTCCACCTGCCGCTGTCGCGCAGCATCCACCCGGTGGAACCGGGTGAAGATCTGGGTTTGGTCCGCGGCAGGGATTCCCGGCCCGGAATTTCCGATTGTTAGAACGGCGTGGTTATCCTGCGATTCGAGATCGACGCTGATCTTGCCGCCGGGTTCATTGTATTTCACCGCATTGACGAACAAGTTGAGCAGCGCAGTGCGCAGCAAGACCGGGTCTGCCAGCACGGTGATGCGCGGGGCGAGCATCACCTCGAAGTCCAGTCGCATTTCCTCCGCGAGCACACGCGCGTCCTCTATGATGGCCACCAGCATGAGTGTTAGATCGATGACTTCCGCCGCTGGTTTGAGCTGCCCGGAGTCGGCGCGGGCCAGCAGCAGCAGACCGCGCGTGATCGTCTTAAGCCGCTGGGTTTCTTCTAACAAATTACAGAAAACCTGCTGGTCCTTGGAACCTGGGCATGCCTCCTGCAGCGCGATTTCAAGCTCGCCCTGCATGATGGCGAGAGGGGTATTCAATTCGTGCGAGGCATCCGCACTGAAGCGGGTGGCTTGCTCAAAACTGTTCTCCAAACGATCCATCATGCGGTTGAGCATCAAGATGACACGAGCAATCTCCGGATCCTCGTTGGACATGGGAATGCGCTGATCGAGACCACGTGCGGTCACCCGCTCGGCCGTGCTGGCGATCACCCGCATCGGCCGCAAGGCACGACCGGCGACGAGCCATCCGCCGATTCCAACGAGTGACAGGGCCAGCGGCAAGGCGAAGAGTAGGGCAAAGCGCAGGTGGTCCAGCTCGGTGCGTGTTTGCGCGGTATTCAAGCCGATGATCAGGGTGGTGTCCGCAGTGCCGAGCAGGCCAAGGCGCCATTGGCCCAGCGGCGTGCTGATGGACTGAAATCGTGGAATTTTGGTGAATGCGGCCTGACCGCCTCCGCCCCCGGGGCCCAGACCGCGCCCCATGCCACCCCATCCCCGGCCGTTGCGTAAATCGCCATCGCCGCCGGGCGCCGCGGCGGCACCGGTGGCTTTCGGATCCACCTCAAGGGTGCCATCAAGTTGCGCGGAATCAAAGTCCTTCGGCCAGCCTGACGAGGTATAAAGAATTTTCCCATCAGCGGCGTTCTTGACCATCAATATGACTTGGTCCCGGTGATCTTCTCCGAAAATAAACCCGAGGGCTTCATCGAGTCGCTTGAAATCGCGGCGGTTGCTAATCCACCCTGGATGCCGTGTGCCGATGGAACGGATTTCGGTGTCCAAACTTGCGAGCTTCTGCTTGTAAATCATGAAAAACGCCGCCAACCCGAAACCGACCAGCACCACCCCGGAAATGACCGTGGAGAGCAATGCTATCTTGAGGCGGAACGACGGCGGTTTCATGCGTCTGGTTTCATGCGGTAACCCACCCCGCGGATGGTTTCGATGAGTTTCACATCACCCTCGCCGTCTACTTTCTTGCGCAGGCGCTGGACGTAAACCTCCACCAGATTCGTGCCGGGGTCGAAGTCATAGTTCCAGACCCGCTCACAAATCTGCGGTCGCGTCAGCACCCTGCCGGGGGATCTCACCAGGTGCTCTAGCAACTCAAATTCGCGGGCGGTCAATTCAATGTGACGCCCGCCTCGCACCACCTCGCGGGTGAGCAGGTTCACCGTCAGATCGGCTAATGTTAGAATGCTTTGGCTCGCACCCGAGGCCCGGCGCGTCACAGCATACAAGCGTGCTATCAACTCCTCGATGAAAAACGGTTTTGTCAGGTAATCGTCGGCACCGAGGTTCAGACCTTCGAGGCGTTCGTTAAGTTCGCTGCGGGCAGTTAGCAGGATGACGGGAACTGCCAACCTGCGCTCGCGCAGGTTGCGCAAAATGCTCAGTCCGTCCCGCCCAGGCAGCATGATGTCGAGCACCACCGCATCGTAGGGTCGCGTCGTCACCGCAGTGAAACCCTCGTCGCCGTGGTGGCTCACATCCACCACAAAGCCCTGCGCCTCGAGTCCCTTGCGGATGAAGGAGGCGATTTTCTTTGCATCTTCGATGACGAGGATTTTCATGACGGACGGCTGACGCTGGGTGGATTTATAGCTGCGCGGCGAGGGCTTGCACAGGCGAAAAGCAACCGTGGGCAGAGCCGACATAAGAAAACTGGCTAACAATGATAAACCGGACCCCTGTCTGTGGATTACAATTTGTTTAGAATCGGGCAGTACTGGTCTCGTCACGCAGCACCCCGCAGCATGCCTGATGGTGCCGGTTTGGGGCGTTGCGCAGCCCGCCAATACAAGGAATCAGACCCAAATCAAGGCTGGCACGGGAATCTGCTTACTCGTAATTCCAGGGTTTCCATTGCCGTGTCGTGCGGACGGGTGGCGGGCGGCGCCGACTCTTGTGCTTGCACAACCTGGCAATACGGCAAATTCTTGTCCGGTGCCTAACGAATGCGCCGTGCCGGTTACTTAACAAGCCGGCACATGGTGCGAACACCCGATTGCCAGCCATGGCCAACGACGCCTCCAATATCCCCCAATGCCTGCTAGACGCCGCCCGCACCGGTGCGGAGGCGGCATGGCGCGAGTTGGTCGACCTGCTCTATCCGATAGTGGCCGGCATCATTCGCAACCACCTGCGTCGCGAGGCGGATCGCGACGACGTGGCGCAGGAGGTGTTCGTCAAGATCTTCGCCAATCTCGGCCAATATGCAGGCCATCAACCGTTCGATCATTGGGTTTCACGCATCACCTTGAACGCATGCCGCGACTGGCTGCGACGCATCGCCGCCAGACCTCTAACAAGCTACAGCGACCTGACGGATGACGAGCGCGAGCTTCTGGAGCGCACGCTGGCCGACGAGTCTCCGGCATCGAACGAGTCACCCACCATGCTGCATGAGCTGCTCGATCGCATGCTCGCCACGCTGGCCCCGCGTGAACAAATTGTCATACGCCTGCTTGATTTGGAGCAACGATCGGTGCAGGATGTATGCAGCCACACGGGATGGGGGGCCTCCAAAGTCAAGGTCACCGCCATGCGTGCCCGCCGTAAACTAGCTGATCAAATGCAACGCCTGGAAGGGCGCACTCCCCTACCCTAAGTATGAATGATTCCGAACAGAAGTGGCAAAAGCTGGTGGCAGCCGCCCGCCGCACCAGTCTCCCTGCGGATGAACCACGCTCG
>JBILFE010000161.1:0-7140 GCA_044351705.1 Luteolibacter sp.
CGCCGCCACCCTGGCGGAGGAATACAGCAAGGCCACCGGCATCAGCCCGCAAATCTTTGCGTCCCGTCCCTCCCAAGGCGCGCATTTGGTGGCGGCGGTCCAATGAGCCGAGCAGATGGGGCTTGATGTTGCGGCGGGGGTCCACTAGTCTGGCTGGCGCCAATGCATCCTTACGAACGTATCCCCCTCTTTGCCGCTGGTCTGGTGCTGGCGGTGTGGTTAATCGGCTTTCACCTAACGATGTTGACCCAACCTGCGATGATGCAGGGGTTTTTGCAAAAGTTGCCGCGCCACCCCTGGCTCGGACAAATCTTTCTCGGCATTGGGCTGGCGTGGTTTTGGTTATTGATTGCGCCGGAAGGACTCGGGAAGCTCAGCGCGCTGGCGATGGATCTGGGTGAATTCAACAAGGCCAAAGGAACGCTGCGCGTGCTCACGCCCATCGCACTGGTGCTGGTGACTCTGAGCGTGCGGGATTTCCTGGCAGTACGGGCGCTGGGTTTGCTCGGACTTATGGTGGCCTCACCGCTGCTGGAGGCCGCCTTTCTCAAGGACCCGGCCTCGCGCTTGCTGGTGCCGATCTTTGCCTATGCATTACTCACCCTGTCCATGTTTTGCGTCGGCATGCCGTATTTGTTCCGCGATGCCGTGACCTGGGCCACCGCCAAGCCACAACGCTGGAACGCGCTGGCCATGGCTGGACTCGGCTACGGCATCGCCACCCTGGTCTGTGCGCTTGCCTTCTGGCGGGAGTATTGAACCCCGGGGAAGTACCGGAAAGCAACGGCGAGCGGCTGTGGCGGCTCAATAAACCGGCGCGCCCGACGTGTCTTGACTGCCGCCGCCGCCCTGGGTTTTCTTTGCCGAACTCTCCATCCAATCCCCCGACATCCGCAAGTCGCGACCCAGACCGATGAAGGTGTTACAAGAGCTGAGCAGGGTGGCAACAACAACAGCAGCAATTATTAGGAGTGATTTCATGTGCGTCGAAATGAGATAGCATATCCTCCCCATAACGCAATCTTTAAGTTTGTTTAAAATTACGCCTGAGTTCAACGATTTGGTCGCGGATTTGGAACACGGCAGCCTGCAGATTCATAAATCCGGCGCGGCGGGCCGGATCGCGGGTGGCATCATGCAAGCTTTGGCAGGCCCCCAAGGATTGATTGAGCCAATTGAGGCAACGCTTCAAGACCGCCAACACAAAGCCGGTTTCCGGGTGGTAGCCGCCGCAGTGGCAGTTAAGGACGCTGGCAAGCTTGCCGCTGACTTGGAGCAAATTGGTGATGAGCAAATAGGCGGGGGTTCCGGCGCCATCCTCACGATCTAGCAAATCCATCGCCTGGCTGGCCAATGCCTGGGCACTGACTTGTAATGGATGGCGGTCCGATTCCTCGGAGTCAAAACCCGCGTCATCGTCGAACCCGCCGCATCCGGCATCATCGCAATCCCCGGAGTCATCAACAGCGGGGGCACCCGCCCAAAAATCATCCGCGGCATCCTCATCATCGTCTGTGTCCTCGGCTTCATCGCGGTCGGCCAGGGCGTCAAGCAGACCATCCCACCCCATGACGAAGGCTTCCTTGCGTTCGCTGTCAGGGTCATCGAGGTATTTTTCCAGAACTTCCTGATAGGCATCGGCCAAGCGGTCGGATTCCTTGAGGCGTTCTTCCCAAACGAATTCATCGAGATCGCGGGCGGCATCAGCGTCGCTGTCCTCCACGTCGCGGCGTTGGATCACCAGCGCCATGAAATCCCGCATGGAATTCAAATTGGCAAGTTTCTGCGCCGCTTCGGCATCCTCATCGAGTTCCCAGGCATGGGCCGAGATGGACAATTCGTAGCTGGAGGACTCGATGATGACGCGGCCGTTGAATTCCCCGAACCACTCGAGATAAAGCGTGTTGCGCCATTCATGGGGGATTTCCAAGCGCTCGCAGCAGAGCCTGTGGAGTTCCTCATGGCTGACGAGCGGCACTTTGCATTTGCGCGATGCGGTCATGTCCCCGATCACGCCGGACTGGTCCGCTGCCAGAGCCGTGGTTTCCGCTCCAGGCCTGGGAGATGGGTTGACAAATTGCAAGCAGGTGCCGGCCAGATCGCGCCAGCAGTCGCCCTCCAAGGTCAGTTGCAACGGGGCGTCGCGGCCTAGCAGCCAGATCCGGCCCGTAGTGCGACCTTCGATGGTGTTATCGATTTCACCCCGGATCACGGCCTCATCAATTCGCCACGCCATGCATGAGTCTCCACATCGGCATGGCGGCTCGTCAAGCAAGTGTGATAAATTTTGGCATTTACGCTTTGCAGAAATCCGCTGGTCCAGTAGACTTGAAGGGTGTTCCAGATCGTTTTCAATGAAATCAGTGCCGCGGAAATTTCCCGCTTGGATACCCTCGAACAACTCGATTTGCTCGATTCTTTCAGGGTTTCCGAAACGGACCTGGAAAATCTCGACGGCGAGCGCTTCGGCAAAATCGAACGCGATGGCAAGCAGCTCTACCGGTTTCGGGCCAAGGATTACCGCTTTTACTTCGAAGTGAAAGATGCTTCCGTGGTCGTCCACCGCTTGCTGCATAAGGGCACCTTTTCCGATTTCCTGTTCCGCTCGAAGATGCCGCTGGCCGAGGACGAGGCCTTGGCCGCATCCAAACACTTTTGGAAACTCATTGATGAGGGCCGCAACGCACACCGGCGCTAATATCTAACACACCCCGCCGCTTCCCTCCTGTATTTGACTCTTCTCCACCATGAAATGGCTCACCCTGTTGATTCTGGCCGTGCTTGCGGCGGGCAGTTATTTGTACTACAAAAGTGCTCTCAGCGAGCAAACCCGGATCCACGCCAAAATCAGTCAACTCCAGAAAATGGATGATCGGGATGATGACGCCGATAAACAACTCGCCAAGTTGAAGAACGACGCCGAGGGCAAGGTCGGCGAAAAAACCCTGGCCGGGATATTACTCACCTTTCTGGTGGCGAGCACGGCCGGGGTTTTGTTTGTGACGCTGGTGCTGCCGCTGATCGCCCACTACATCGCCCATGCGGTATACGACAGCGGGGAAATGCTCGAGCAAGACACCCTGCATGACGCCCACTCGTTGGTGGCGCAGGGCGAATACGCCAAAGCCATCGAAGCCTTCAAAATTGCGGCCACCCGCGACCCGCTCAACCGCCTGCCGTGGGTGGAAATCGCCAGGATTCAGCGCACCAATCTGGACGATGCGGAGGCGGCGATCCTGACCCTGGAGACCGCGTTGGAAGGCCAGGAATGGCAGGTCAATGATGCGGCCTATCTGCTGTTCCGGCTCGCCGAACTCTACGATGAAGACCGCAATGACCGGGTCATGGCCGCATCTATCATGCGAAAGGTGATACTCGAATTCCCGGAAACCCGGCACTCGGCCAACGCCCGTCACCGACTGCGCGATTGGGGACTCACTTGAGTTATGCGCACCAGGCTGACCGCATTTTTCGGAAGCCATCCGCTGTTTGCCGCAGCCCTGGCCATGGCCGTGTGCATCATCCTGGGCGATTTTTCCAAGGTCGCCGGCGGCGTGGCGGCCGGCCTGATGGGAGGCGCCGGCACTTGTTTTGGAAATTGGCGGCGAGGCTTGGCGTGGGCGCTTTGCGGTGGGCTGGCCCTTGGGGTTTTTACGTGGCGCAACAGCCAGCGTGAGCGCGCCAGCCGCGACTTGCTGCAAACCGGCGGCGGGCTGGTGGACGGACGCGTTCTGCAAGACGGACAAGGCGGCAATGGCTCGTGGGTCGCTCCGGTCCGGCTCATCGGCCCTAACCATGCCGGGGCAAAAGTCTGGTGGGAGGGCCGCGGCGAAACCCCGGTGGCAGGCGCACAAGTGCAGGCACGCGGCAATTTCCAAGCTCTGCCGGTTAGACGCAATCCGGGGGAATTCGATCAAGGAGCCTGGCTGCGCCGGCAAGGGGTGGCGGCCGTGTTCAGCGCCACAGGTGGCAGCGGACGGGTGACAACCGGTCGATGGGCCGCGTTTGGAGCCCGGGTGCGCCATGGGTTCCGCACCGCAGTGACGGCTGGCTTGGCGGATGATTCCCAAGCCGCGAGGGTCATCCGGGCCGTGGTCATCGGCGACATCCCGCCCAATGCGGATGAGTTGATCGCCGCCTTCCGCAACAGCGGCACCCTCCACATTTTTTCGGTCAGCGGCATGCATGTGGCCATGGTCGCGAGCATCGGCTGGTTGCTGCTGCGCTGGCTAGGCGTGCCACGCCGCCGGGCGGTGCTGTTACTGGTGCCGTTTATTTTTGGATACACCTGGATTTCAGGCAACAGCCCGCCGGCACTGCGCTCGGCGTGGATGGCATCGGTGTTCCTGGGTGCCTTTGTTTTCCGCCGGCGGCCGGACTTGCTCAACGCCCTCGGACTCGTCCTGTTCGTCATGCTGTTATGGAATGGCAACCTGTTGTTTCAGCCCGGCGTCCAACTCTCCTACGGCGTGGTCGCCGCCATCGCGCTGGGCACCACCTGGGCGTCGCGCTCATTTGAGTGGCTGGCGCAGCCGGAAACCTATCTGCCGCCACCGCTGCAGAACCGTTGGCAGAAATACTGGCTGAAGTGCCGCAGGCGGCTGGCCCAATCGCTCGCCGTTTCCTTGGCCGCCTTGATCGGCTCCACTCCCCTGACGGCCTATCACTTCGGCCTGATCACGCCCGTGGCGATGATCGGCACGCTGGCATTGTCGCCCCTGGTGTTTTTGCTGTTAGCCGTGGCGTTGCTGGCAGCCTCCCTCCATCCATGGCTGCCCATGGCCACCCGCTCGCTCAATCAAGCCAACGCCGTGGTCGCCAATGCCTGCGTCACCACCGCCTCCGCGCTGGCCGCCATCCCCGGCGGCAACATCAACATCCGCCGCCAACTCCAGCCGTCGCTTCTGGTTTATGACCTCGAGTATGGCGCGGCCGCGGCTTGTTTCACCGCCCCCAAGAGCGGGGCTGTTTTGTTAGACTGCGGCGATCGCCATGGCTTCAAACGCCAGGTCATGCCCTCGTTGCGGCAGCTCGGGGTCATTCCGGACTCGGTTATCCTCAGCCATCCGGATGGCCGGCACCTCGGCGGCGGCTCCCAAGTCTGGGCGGCCTTTCCCATCCGCCAAGTGCTGCTCCCGGTGCTGCGCGCCCGCAGCCAGACCTATCAAGCATGGGTCAGCCAGGCACCCATGGCCGGCATCCGCACCCTCCAGGCCGCCCAGATCCCAACCCTGCCGTTGCCGGATGGCGCCAGCCTCGAAGTCCTCCACGCCCCCGATCCTAACGCCCCGTCCGCCCTGGCCGACGACCGCGTCGCCATCTATCGCCTCCATTGGCGCGGCTGGAAAATCCTGTTCACCAGCGACGCCGGGGTGGCAACCGAGATAAAATTGCTAGATTCAGGTGCCGACCTCGCCGCGGACGTCATCATTGCCGGGCATCATGGCCGCGGCCTTGCGCTCGGCGATGCGTTTCTTGAACGGGTGCATCCGGCCGCCATCATTGCCTCAAACGAGGCCTTTCCCGTCGAAGAACGCCTCGACCCCGCGCAGGCCGCCTTCTGGCAAGCCAGCGGCATTCGGGTGTTCGATCAGGCACAAACCGGTGCCGTCACCCTCAGCATCGACACCGCCGGCGACCTTCTGATAGACGGATTCGTCAACGATGCCAGCAGCCGCCTGCAGCACCGTTAGCCCGGCTTGCGGCAGCTCGACAGACGCATCGAAGCCCTGATGGGCCACTCCAGCGTCGAAATCACCCTGATTTGGCACACTGCGTGCAAAATCGCCCCTTGACCCGGGAGAATTTCCCCATTACTACGGCTGCCGCATGGGATTTGACACACTTGGGCTCTCCGCAGCCGTCCTGGAAGCCATTGAGGAATCCGGTTACACCACCCCGACACCGATTCAGGTGCAGGCCATTCCGATTATTCTTGAGGGCAAGGACGTCATCGGCGCGTCGCAGACCGGCACCGGCAAAACCGCCGCCTTTGCCCTGCCCACCCTCTCGAAACTCGAAAAGCTCGGCAAGCCGCAGATCCTGGTGCTTGAACCGACCCGCGAACTGGCCTGCCAAGTCGCCGAGTCGTTTGAGAAATACGGCAAACACACCGGACTCAAAGTGGCCCTGCTCTACGGCGGGGTGGGTCTTGGCACCCAATCCGAGCAACTCGCCGCCGGAGCGGACATCGTGGTGGCCACCCCCGGCCGCCTGGTGGATCATTTCTATCGTGCCAGCATGCGCTTTGGTGAAATCAAAACCCTGATTTTGGATGAGGTGGACCGCATGCTCGACATGGGGTTTCTGCCGCAAGTGCGCAAAATCGTCAACCTCTGCCCGTGGGAAGGCCGCCAAACCTTGTTTTTCTCAGCCACCATGCCGCCGGCCATCCAGACCTTCGCCCAATGGTGCCTGACCGACCCCCAAACCATCGAGATCGCCCGCCGCTCGATTCCCACCACCGTCACCCACGCGTTCTATCCGGTGGCCATGGACCAGCGCGACGAGCTGCTGCTCGATCTGCTCAAGCAGACCGACTACCACTCGGTGATGATTTTCACCCGCACCCGCAAGGAAGCCGACGAACTCACCTCGCTCATCAAAGGCACCGGCCAGAAAAAAGTCGCCGCCATGCATTCGGACATCAACCAGGTGGACCGCATGAAAGCGCTGGCCGGGTTCAAGGCCGGCGACTATGAAATCCTCGTCGCCACCGACGTGGCCGCCCGCGGCATCGATATTTCCAACGTCTCCCACGTCATCAACTACCGCGTCCCGGAAAATGCCGAAGACTATGTCCACCGCATCGGCCGCACCGGCCGCGCCGAAGCCGAGGGCGATGCCTTCACCATCCTAACAGCCGACGAGCTCGACTACGCCAAGGCCGTCGAGTATTTCATCGATCAGAAAATCCCGCGGCGCAAACTCGACAATTTCCCCTACATCTACACCGCGCTGTTGGATGAGACGCCGATCAAACCGGTGCGGCGCAAAAAAACCGGTGGCGGCAAGAAGCGGAAGTAGCTTCCACGTGTGACTGGAGCGTCCGGCGCCGGGCATGCGCGTCAAGTTAAGGGGGTAGTTATAAAAACCCACCGGGTTCTGGTAAATCGTGCCAAAGAAACCACTGAAACACTG
>JBILFE010000444.1:0-3955 GCA_044351705.1 Luteolibacter sp.
GCCGCTGGCCAGATCGATGACGAGCACGCAGAGGTCGGCGCGGCGGATGGCTTTTTCCGAACGCATCGCGGAAAACACCTCCACCGAGTTGTCGCGCTTGCCACGCGGGCGCAACCCGGCGGTGTCGATGAGGGTGAAACGCTCACCCTGGAAGGTGTAGGGCAGGTCCACCGCATCGCGGGTGGTGCCGGCGATCTCCGAAACTATGGTGCGCTGGTCGTGGAGAATGGCATTGACCAGCGAGGACTTGCCGGCATTGGGCTTGCCCACGATCGCCAGCTTGATGCCGACGGCTTGGGCAACTTCCGCGATGGCCTCGGTTTCGGCGACGAGCGGGGCGATGCAGGCATCGATTTCATCGCAGAGTTGGCCGAAGTTGCGGCCGTGTTCCGCGGAAACAAAAAGGCTGGAGGCAAACCCGAGCCGGGAAAAATCCGCAAACACCGATTCGTGCTTTTGATCGTCCACCTTGTTGATCACTAACAGGACCGGCGGCTTCCCCTTGCGCAGCTTTTGCGCGAGCGCTTGGTCCACCGGGGTCAGCCCGTCCTGGGCATCCACCACAAACAAGATCAAATCCGCGGTTTCCATCGCGATGTCCGCCTCGATGGTGACTTGCTCGCCAAAGCCATCATCGATGGTGGCACCGATGCCGCCCGTATCGATCAGGGTGCAGGCGTGCACAGTGGCCTTGGACGGCGCTGCAATCCGGTCGCGGGTGACCCCGGGTTGGTCGTGGACAATGGCGATTTTGCGCCCGGCAAGGCGGTTGAAGAGCGCGGATTTTCCGACATTCGGACGGCCGACGATGGCAACGGTGGGCATGAGGGGTGATAGAGGGGGGAGGAAGGTGAAGAGGTGAGTATGTGCTTACGTAATTACGTAATTACGTGAAGAGGTGAAGATGTGATTACGTATGCTGGAGGTAGCGGCGTTGGGCGATGGCCTCCGGGTTGTGCGGCTGGCTGGCTGCGGCAGCGGTGGTGTCGGCCAGCAGTTCGTCGCGGAACTTCGCGATGATCGCTTCCACCGGCCACGAGGCGGCCTCGCCAAAGGCACACACGGTCTTGCCATCAATCTGATAGGCGATCGTTTCAAGGGTCGCCAGATCCGCCGCGGTGGCGTCGCCGGCCACCATGCGGTCCGAGATTTTTTTCATCCAGGGGGTCCCCTCGCGGCAGGGCGTGCATTGGCCGCAGGACTCGTGGGCGTAAAACGCGTTGAGGTTGTTGAGGACCCAGGACATTTTGCGCGAGTCGTCCATGACGATGACGCCGCCGGAGCCAGCCATTGAGCCGCAGGCGGCGATGGTATCGAAGTCGAGGGGAATATCCCAGAAAGTGAGCTCGCGGGTGGAGCCATCGGGGTTTTTGAGGGTGAAGGATTCGTCGCAGCGCAGGATCTTGGCCGACGAGCCGCCGGGAATCACCGCCTTGAACTCGCGACCGTCCTTGGGGCCGCCGCACAGGTCGTAGAGCAACTCGCGCATGGTGAGCTTGCCGACTTCGATCTCAAAGTAGCCGGGTTTTTTAACATCACCGGAGACGCACAGCAGGCGGGTGCCGGTGTTGCGTGGCACGCCGAGCTTGGCATAAGCATCGCCCCCCATGCGGAGGATGTGTTTCACATGGCAGAGGGACTCCACGTTGTTGACGATGGTCGGGCACATGTAGAGGCCCAGCGCGGCGGGGAAATACGGTGGCTTGATCCGCGGGTACGGCCGTTTGCCCTCGAGTGACTCGATCAGGCCGGTTTCCTCACCACAGATATAGGCCCCCGCACCGCGGTGCACGTGGATTTCAAGATCAAAGCCGGACCCGAGGATGTTACTGCCGATGAAATTGCGGGCACGGGCCTCCTCGATGGCGCGTTCCAGAATGATGGCCGCCTGCGGGAATTCCTCGCGGATGTAGATGTAGGCGGTGTGCGCCCCGACCGCGAAGGCGGAGATGACCATCCCTTCCAACAACTGGTGCGGGTCCTGATGCACGATGTAGCGGTCCTTGAAGGTGCCGGGCTCGGATTCATCGCAATTGCAAATGAGATAGACCGGCTTGGTGTTGTTAGGTGGAATGAAGGTCCACTTCATGCCGGTGGGGAAACCGGCGCCGCCGCGGCCGCGCAGGCCGGATTTCTTCACTTCCTCGGTGATATCCTTCGGCTGCATGCCGATGGCCGTTTTCAGATCCTCGTAGCCGCCATCGCGCAGGTAGCAATCAATGGACGGATCCCAGCCCACCCGGTCCACATTCTTGAAGATGAGCCGGTATTCGCGCGGGTGCGGTGGTTTGGTGTATGTGATCATGCGGGAGATGCTCCGCCGCTATCTTGGCAGCTTATCCCGCCCGGCTGAAACCAAATTTTACATAAAATTATTTGGCCGGGTACTTGGCCAGCAGTTGCGCAGCATCGGCCGCAGTAATTCCCTCGTGGAAATCATCATTGACCATGCACACCGGTGCGGTGCCACAGGAGGCGAGGCACTCGGCGAACTCGACGGAAAAGTTGCCGCACGGTGACACCGCGATGGGATGATGGTGGGGGTCGAGTTGGGTGGGATCAATACCGGTCAGCTCGCACAGGCGCTGCATCAGTTCGTAGCTGCCGCCCATGGCGCAGGACAGGGTGCGGCAGACGCGGATGTGGTATTTGCCGGGCGCGGACTGGCGGAAGCCCGGATAGAAAGTGACCACTTCGAGCACCTTGATCGGTTCCAGCTCGAGGGTGGCGGCAACCCAGTCGATGGCCGCGCCGGAGATGTAGCCGAAGCGGTGCTGCACAATGTGCAGCAAGGGCAGGGTGGCGGATCGCTTGTTAGATGGGTAATGGGACATCCGCTCGGCCGCCTCCGCCTCCAGATCCGGCGTCACCGCGAAGGGCGTGAAGTGACGCGTGCCCGGCGTCGGAGGCGAGGCAATGGCTTCTTCAAGGATGGACTGGGACATGGCTGGCGGAGTTGGGAAGTAACAATGTTAGGAAGTAAGGAAGTAAGGAAGTAAGGAAGTAAGGAAGTAAGGAAGTAAGGAAGTAAGGAAGTAAAATAGAATAAGGGCGATGGGGCGCGCGACTCTTACCTAATGACCAGTGACCAATGACCAATGACCAATGACTAATGACTAATGACTAATGACTAATGACCGATGACTCATCTATCACACTCGCCCATGACGAAATCCAGCGAGCCGAGGATGGCTGGCACGTCTGAAACCATGTGACCTGGCAGCAGGCGCGAGACGATGGAGAGATTGCAGAACGAGGGGCTGCGGATTTTGAGGCGGTAAGGGACGCCGCCGCCTTTGGAATAAATGTAAAATCCGAGTTCGCCCTTGGGGTTTTCCGCAGCGAAGTAGACCTCGCCGGGCGGGGCGTCTATGCCTTGGGTGGCAACAATGAAGTGGTGAATCAATTCCTCCATGGAGGTGAGCACGCTTTCCTTGTTAGGCAGGATGCTTTTCGGGTCGGTGAGGTTGATCGGGCCGGCGGGCATCTTGTCGAGCACTTGCCGGCAAATCGCCACGGCCTGGCGGACTTCTTCCATGCGCACCAGGTAGCGGGCGTAGCAATCGCCCTCCACCGCCACCGGCACATCGAACTCGTAGTTTTGGTAGCCGAGATACGGGCTGTCCTTGCGCAGGTCGCGCGGCACTCCGGAACCACGTAGGTTGGGGCCCGTCAAGCCCCACGAAATCGCCGATTCGCGGGTGATCACCCCGATATCCATCATGCGGTCACGGAAAATCTTGTTCTTATCCAACAGGCGCGAGACTTCACCCAGCGCCACCAAACAATCGGTGAGAAAGCTTCTCACGCGGGTTTCAAACCCGGGCGGCATGTCGCGGAGTTGGCCACCGACGCGGGTGTAGGAGGTGGTGAAGCGGGCACCGGTGAGTTGTTCGCAAAGATTGTGGACCTTTTCGCGCTCGGTCATGGTGTAGAGGAACACCGTCATGGCACC
>JBILFE010000576.1:0-3175 GCA_044351705.1 Luteolibacter sp.
AATGCGATGACAGCCGGGCCAGTTCGCAACACAGCACCCGCAACGCCTGACCGCGTGGCGGCAGCGTCCAACCCATGAGCTTTTCCACCGCGCAGGCATAGGCGACGTTGTTAGCCAGTGGCGCCAGATAGTCCAGGCGGTCGGTGTACGGGACAAACTGGTTGTAATGCATGTTTTCGGCGATTTTTTCATCGCCGCGATGCAGGAAACCGATGTCCGGACTGGCGGAGTGGATGATTTCCCCGTCGAGTTCCAAAATCAAGCGGAGAACGCCATGGGTCGCCGGGTGGGAGGGGCCCATGTTGAGGACCATGCGTTCGGCACCCCGCTCGTGGGTTTCCTCTTGATAGCGCTCAGCCGCCGTCGCTGCGCGGGCGAGGGTGTCCGGGGCTTCCAGTTCAGTGGGGGATGTGCTCATGCGTTTGGCCGTGACAAATAAGGAACCAAAGCGGGCGGCCCGGCAAGGGGTTTATGAAAAAAATTATTGATTTTAGAACGGCCAAATCCAAGGAATGACCAGGCAGGCGGTGACCCAACAAATCAAATCCAGGGGGATGCCGACGCGGAGGAAGTCACTGAAGCGATAGCCGCCGGGGCCGTAGATCATCATGTGGGTTTGATAGCCCATGGGCAGGGCGAAGGCGGTGGAGGCTGCCACGGTAACAGCCATGATGAACGGGCGGGCATCCACTTGGAGGTTATGGGCGAGGGTCACCACGATGGGGATCATCATCACTGCCGTGGCATTGTTGGACAGCACTTCGGTGAGTAGAAGTGTCAGCAAAAATACCACCCACAGGAGCACGATCGGCAGTTGGCCGTGGTCGACAAATCGCTCGCAGACACCCACCAAACCTTGGGCCAGCCATTCTGCGGTGTGGGTGTTTTGCATCGCCATGCCCAAACCCAGCAGCCCATATAACATGATGAGCACCTGCCAATCGATGCTCCGATATGCCTCGCGCGGCGTGACTATTTTCATCCACAGCAAGGCCAGCGCGCCCACCATCGACGCGTAGTGAATCGGAATGGCCGGGATTGCCGAATACCGGCCGTGGACCAGGTCCGTGACCGTCGCCACCACCACCACGCCCAGCAATGTCGCCCACGCCAGGCCCACATGATGCGCCGGGCGTTTCGACCTCGTCTCCCGCCCCTCGGGCTCCGGCAGGTCGGTTAGAACGAAATCCCGCGTGGCATGGATGGCATCCAGATTGCTCAGCGCGGTGATGACCAGCAGGGTGTCACCGGCATCGAGAGGCAACTCGGCGATGCGACTGGTGATGTTGATGCCGCTGCGATGCACCGCAAGCACCACGCAGTTGTAGCGTTGGCGGAAATCGGAATCCGCCAGGGTCTCGCCTAACAAGGTGGACTCGTCGTGCACCACCAATTCCGAGACGATTCCATCCACCGTGGCGATCAACTGCGCGCCGATTTGCTCAATCAAGGTCTCGGGTTTCGCGCTTTGGCCGCCACGCTGGTGCAGGGCCAGCAGGAAGCGGTCGTTTTTCTGGATCACGATGTCAGACAATGGCTGCATCAGCCGGGAGCCGCCGCGGCGGACTTCCAGCACATGCACCCCGGTCTCGCGATTGCCCAGGGGCGTGGCGGTGAGTGGCACGCCCAGAAGGGCGGATTTGCCCCCGATGAGCAGGTGGTACAGCGGCGTGGTGCGGCTTTCGATATCCAGACTGCCGGTGATCGACGAGCGCGAGGGAATCAACTTGGTGCCGAAAAGGGTCAAATAGCCGATGCCGGCGATGGCCAGCGGGATGCCCACCGGGGCCAGTTCGAACATGCTCATCGGGCGTTCGCCCAGCCCGCGCAGGGTGCCATTGACCAGCAGATTCGTGGAGGTGCCAATGAGCGTGCAGCAACCGCCGAGGATCGAGCAGTACGAAAGCGGCATGAGCAGGCGTGAGGCCGGAATATCTTTGGCCCGCGCAAAGCCGAGCGTGACGGGCAGGAGGATGGCGACGATGGCGGTGTTGTTCATCCAGGCGCTGAAAAACGCCGCCAGCACGGAAAATGCCAGTATCGCCACGCGGAGGTTGCCGGAGAGGCGGTTTTTAAGCATGAGTCCGATGTGATCGACCGCGCCGGAGCGTTCCAAAGCCCCGCCGATGACAAACAGGGCGGCTATGGTCAGCGGCGCTTCGTTTTTGAACACCATCGTCATTTGCTCAAATCCCACCAAGCCGAGCGCCACCACCAGGCATAGCACCGACAGCGCAATCACGTCTGGCGACGCCCATTCGCGGATGAACGCGATGAGCGTCAGAGCAATCACCAACAGCGTCAAGGCAATGTCTACGGTCATGAAAATGGGGCACTGGCTGCGAGCAGCGCCCCCCCATGGCTCACGCCGGCCACTTTGGCAAGCATTATACCGTGTTCGGCATGATGCCCGGATTCAAAATTTGGCTCCCCTCCGGATGCTTCGCGACAAATACATGGTCCGATCGGACCATGTATTTGTCGCGGTTGAGCCCGCAGCCCGGCCAGGGTGGATGGATCAAGAGTGCCGCTCCCAGGGCAGGGTACGCCTGACTGGACTCGAACCAGTGACATTCCGCTTAGAAGGCGGATGCTCTATCCAACTGAGCTACAGGCGCATATTGATTTGCAATGACTTACGACAAATCGAATCAGGCAACATACCGTTTTGACTACCTGTTTTGACTACCGAGGGGCGAAAAACTTGCACCTCAGCACCAAAATGGGGATAATTTACCCCATGAAAGGCGACTGGCAGAAAGCGGGTGAGAACTTGGTGAAGCATGTGAGCGGCAGTTACTACCTCCGGGCGAAGGTGGCCGGCAAGCAAATTCGCATCAGCTTGAAGACTACCAACCTGCGTGTTGCCAAGGTCAAGCGCGATGCGGAGTAGATCCGGGCGAGGGAACGGGCGAGGGCGGCCGGCGGCGGACTCAGGACCATAGGGGACGCGCTCAACGAGCTTGAGAAGGGATTGACCGAGCGCCCGGACGTCAAGGACCGCACCAAGGATCAATGCCGGGAATCCATGAAGATCCTCCGGGCAACACTACCAGTGCGGGCGCTGGGGGCGGAATGGTCACGCCGGGAGGCTGCCGCATGGTGGTCCAAGATCGGTACACAATACTCAGCCAGCGTCGCCAACAAGTTGCACGGGCTGGCCCGCGGAATGGTC
>JBILFE010000162.1:0-7135 GCA_044351705.1 Luteolibacter sp.
ATTTCAGTGGCATCAGTGGTCCTCAGTGCATTCAGTGGTAAAAATCGTCACGCAAAATCATAAAATCCCGTTAACTTGACGCGCATGACCTCCGGGGCGTCCGGTGGGGGCAGGGCCGCCACGCGTCCAAAAGATCTGCTCGCGGCGGTTGGCAAGCAGCTCCAATGTGTGGTAAACTCCGGCATGCGATTGCTGCGGTTTGGCGACAAGGGAAATGAAGAGCCCGGCGTCCTGTTGACGGACGGGCGCCGGATGGATGCGAGCAGCGAGTTTCTCGACTACGATGAGGGCTTTTTCGCGATGGGTGGTCTCGAAGCACTCGCGGAGTGGGTGGGCGGTGGCTGCCATGGGGCATGTGAGGTGGACCCGGCAGTGCGCCTGGGGCCGCCGGTGGCGCGGCCGTCAAAGCTGGTGTGCGTCGGAAAAAACTATCTGGATCACGCCAAGGAAATGGGTGGAGCCCTTCCCACCGAGCCGACGTTGTTCATGAAAGCGACCAGCGCCTGGAGTGGCCCCCACGATGAGGTGATGCTTCCCCAAGGGGCCACCAAGCTCGACTACGAAGTGGAATTGGCCGTGGTGATCGGACGCACCGCAGCCTATGTGGATGTGCGCGAGGCACTCGACTATGTGGCCGGGTATGGGACATTTTGCGATTTTTCCGAGCGGGCCTTTCAACAGGAAATGGGGGGCCAGTGGATGAAAGGAAAAAGCGCGGACACCTTTGCGCCGATGGGGCCGTGGTTGGTGACTGCGGATGAGGTGCCGGACCCGCAAGCGCTGCGTTTGTGGTGCAAAGTCAACGGCGAGTTACGGCAAAACAGTTGGACGGGAGACATGTTGAGCTCCGTGCGCTCCTTGATCAGTTACGTCAGCCGTTTCATGACCTTGATGCCCGGTGATGTGCTGGCCACCGGCACGCCCGGTGGCGTCGCCATGGGCATGACACCACCGCGCTATCTGCAAGCCGGCGATTTGGTCGAGTGCGGCGTGGAGGGCCTCGGCGAACTCACCCAGCGCGTGGCGGCCTTCCACGGCAAGCCACTGGAAATTTTCTGATCATCCGTTCATGATAACGCTCAGCGCAGACATTGGCGGCACCTGGATCAAGCTTGCCCGCTTCAATGATGCGGAGAAATCCCCGGCAGCGACCATGCGCGTCGGCAACCCCTGCCGCGATGGACGCCCCCAACATTTTGCAGCCGATCTCGTGCGGGGACTCAACGAACTGCTCCATGGCGACTCCCCCGCTGGCCTGGGCATCAGCACCGCCGGCATTGTCAACTATGCCGGCAACCGCGTGACCGCCGGACATGCCTATCTGGATCCGCTCAAAACGCCCGCCTTTCTATCAACCCTGCAGGAGGCGTTCCACTGCCCGGTGGTTTTGATCAACGACGCGGATGCCGCGCTTATCGGCGCGGCGCAGGCAGGTTACTTCAATGGTTCCGCCTGCCACGGACTGTTGGCGCTTGGCACCGGCTGCGGCTTTGCCTTGTGGAAGAATGGTCAACGTTGGCGGCCTGACCGGCAATTGCCATTGTTAGGTTCCATTCGCACCCCGGCAGGATCCTATGACGAATTGTGCAGTGCCTCGGCCCTTGCCGGACGCAGCATCGAGCAGCGTTTGGAAGAAGTCTTCACCCAACCGCAATACCAATGCCAGCTTGCAGAATACCTCGATCATCTCGCCCGGCTCATCGACAACGCCGCGCTGATTTACCGCTGCGATTCCGTGTTGCTTGCTGGCGGCCTTGTCGCCGCAGCACTGGAAGCCGGGTTCGATCTTGCCGGCGCCCTGGCACCGCGGCTCATGCCGTCGACCGACTACCATCGTCAACCGCTCGTCCGAGTCGCCACCGAAGGCAACGCGCTGCCAATGCTTGGCGTGCGCGCCCTGATCGCCGCCGAAGCCGCCATCGCCACATTTCGGCAACGGCCCATCGGCGCCCCGCTCCCAACCGAGGCCATGGCTGACCCGGAGTTGCATTTGGAACGGTGCGGTGCCGCCGAGTTGATCGCACGCTGCCTCCACAACGAAAATGCCGTGGCAGAACATTGGAACCATCAGGCGGATGGTCTAACACAAGTTGCCATCCGCCTGAGCGAAGCGTTCCAAACAGGCGGGCGCCTGATCTATCTCGGCTGCGGCACCAGCGGCCGCTTGGCGGCGCTAGACGCCTTGGAATTGAACTGCACGTTCGGTCTTCCCAAACACCAGGCGGTGGCCCTCATCAGCGGCGGTGCGGCGGAGGCCGCAGTCAGTGTTGAGGAGGATGGTGAAGAAGACGCCAGCAGCGTGCCGGAACTGCTCGTGCTCAACCCCGGACCCCGCGACGTCATCATCGGCATCTCCGCTAGCGGCAGCTCCTGGTTTGTCCGCTCCGGCCTCGCCCATGCCCGCCGCTGCGGCGCCTTCAGCGTCCTGGTCAGCGCCACCCCACCCGCGCCCGGACTCTGCGACCTCCACCTCGGACTCGATACCGGCGCGGAACTCGTCACCGGCTCCACCCGCATGAAGGCGGGCACCGCCACCAAGAAAATCCTCAACGCCATCAGCACCAGCGCCTTGATCCTCTGCGGCAAGGTCACCGGCACCCACATGACCGACATGGCCTGCCTCAACGCCAAGTTGATAGATCGCGCCTGTGGCATTCTCCACCATCACCACGGGCTGACGCGCGATGCGGCCATCGGGCTGCTGCGCCGCCACGACATGCGCCTGGCCGCCGCCTTGCAATCCCTCTCGCCATCCCGGCCGACACACAGTCAAGAAGCAGCCAGCACAAGCCATGACACACTCCAGCCAAGGACCGTTTGACAGACCCTCGCCCCATCGCCGCGCATGGATCCCCACCGCACTGGCCATGATGCTGATGGCAGCGGCAGCCAGCCTTGCGGCGCAATCCGCCATCCAAATCATCCCGCTGCCCCGGATCGTCCGCCCGGCCGCAGGCAACTTCGCCCTGACGCCCCAAACCGACATCCTCGTCAACTCACCCGATTTGACCGGGGTGGGCCACTATCTATCAGAAATGCTAGCGCCGGCCACCGGCCTCAAGCTGGCGGTTAGACCCGCTCCGGCCGCGGCGGCGCGCGGCATCGGGCTGGTGCTGGACAAGGGTCGCAGCGACCTCGGACAAGAAGGCTACACGCTCATCTGCACGCCCGAGGCGCTGACCATCACAGCCGCCACGCCGGCCGGCGTGTTCTATGGCGTGCAGACCCTGCGGCAGTTGCTGCCCATCCAGATCGAAAGCCGGCAACCGGCCGCCAACATCCCCTGGACCGTGCCGTGCGTCGCCATCGAGGATCAGCCGCGCTTCCAGTGGCGCGGCTATCTGCTCGACCCGGCGCGCCACTTCCGCACCAAGCAGGAAGTCATGCACATGATCGACCTGCTGGCCATGCAGAAACTCAATGTGATGCAACTCCACCTGACAGACGACCAGGGCTGGCGCGTCGAAATCAAAAAGTATCCCAAGCTAACGGAAATTGGGGCGCGGCTGGCGGACTTCAGCGGCAAGCATGGCGACAACTGGTTTTACCGGCAGGAAGATATCCAGCAACTCGTGGCCTACGCGGCGAGCCGCTATGTGACGCTGGTTCCGGAAATTGAGATGCCCGGCCACAGCGGCGCAGCCACCGCCGCGTATCCCGTACTCGGCTGCGGCGGCACGCCCTCATCCTCGCTCTGCGTTTCGCAAGAACTCACGTTCGAGTTCGCCAGCGCCGTGCTCGACGAGGTGCTGGCGCTCTTTCCTTCACCCTATATCCATATCGGCGCCGACGAGGTGACTCCGGCGCGCTGGCGCGCCTGCCCGCTGTGCAAACCGCTGATGGACAAGCTGGCCCTAACCGCATTGCCCGATGCTGTGAAACCCTTCCGTCTGCCGCCAAATACCGCAGCCGGCGTGCCGTTTGCGCCGGACATCGCGCGCCTCCAGGGGGAATTCGTCCGGCGTATCGACCGCCATCTAACCGCCAAAGGGCGGCGCATGATCGGGTGGGATGAAATCATCGAAGGCGGCTTGCAGGCCGACAGCCGCGCGCTGGCCATGGCGTGGCGGGGCACCCGGGCGGTCCTTGGCGCCGCCGCACAGAACCACGACGTGATCGTCGCGCTGCATCCGGATCTCTATCTGGACAACACCACCCCCCTGGAACAAACCTATGCCTTCGAACCGGTGCCTGCCGACCTGCCGAGCGGGCAGGAGGCGCATGTACTCGGCCTTCAGGGCAACATGTGGGGCGAAAACACACCTTCTATCCAGCGCGTCGAGCAGCAATCATTCCCGCGCCTCTGTGCCATCGCCGAAACCGCTTGGACTGAGCGCCCCATCCGCAATTTCCAAAACTTTGCCAACCGTCTCGTGCCATTCAAAGCGCGTTTGGATTTGCTACGGAAGACAGAAGACCGCTGCGCTCCAAGATAGAAGACAGAAGACCGCTACGCGCCAAGACAGAAGACAGAAGACCGGAGAGAAAGGAATGTGCCATGCGCTCCACTTTCCCTCTTCTTCCAGTCTTCTGTCTTCTGTCTCATCGTCTTCTGTCTCAGCGTCTTCTGTCTCAGCGTCTTCTGTCTCAGCGTCTTCTGTCTGAGCGTCTTCTGTCTTCTTCCCAAATAACCTCTAACCTCCAACCTCTAACCTCTAACCTCTAACTCACATCACCATCCCTGTCTCCGCCATCACGTGATCATGCCGTGTCGTTGCACCGCGCAAGACGCGCCGGAGGTTGGGGCGGAGCAGGCCGCAGTCCCGGCCATCGCGGCGTGAACAACGGGATGTCCGTGGCAATGCCTATCAATCCCTCCCGTCAGTCCCGTGGTGGATTGGCGGGAGGGTGAGAGGAGGAAAATCACAGAGCCCATTTTTTCAGCTCCAGCGTGCCCTTCGGCAGACGTCTCATTTTTAACTTTCCCCTTGCACTGTTCTAAAGAACATACCATATTCCAAATATGACCCCTCCATCAGACATTCCGTCGGACGGGCAGCCAGTCTCCCCGGTCCGCCAGCATTTCCTCCAGCGCCTCGTCGCGCTGGCCGGGAAAACAGGCGTCCCGCCTGTTAGGGAAGACAGCGCGTCCCGCCTGTCCGCCGATACAACGACAGGCTAGAAGCCCGTCGACCCTGACAGGCGTCCCGCCTGTCCTCCCCTAAACTGGCAGTCTTGGCTGCTTGCCGCCGGGCGTGGCGGTGGGTTGGCGCGGTTCCGGCAGTGGCTGCTTGCCGCCGGGCGTGGCGGTGGGTTGGCGCGGTTCCGGCTGCTTGCCGCCGGGCGTGGCAGTGGGTTGGCGCGGTTCCGGCAGTGGCTGCCTGCCGCCGGGCGTGGTGGTGGCTTTACCCGGTTGGCGGTCAGTGGATCCAGCTATCGGTTGGGTGGTGGCATCCAGCTTGGGTGCGCGCAGCGCCGGTGGCGGCGTTTTGCCTTTGCCTAACTGATTGGCCGACTTTGCCACAATCGGCGACCGGAGACGCTCAACTCTGGTTGGTTCCGTCATCGCGCCAGTTTTGAGGGTGGCTGGGTCCACGGCTTTGGTTTCCAGCATGCGCCGTTCGTTGCGAAACTTCTGCACGTCCTGACCGCGTTGGCTCAGTTGCTGCCTTTCGGTCTTGGTCACGGCTTGGAATTGCACGGCACTATCCTTGCGCCTGGCCATTTGGTCAATGGGCGTGGCCACCAGCATCCGGTTGTGCTGGAATTCCGAGGTGGTGGCAATGGCGCGCTGGGCGTCCCATGTGCGCGGCGGACGCGCGCCTTGGTTATCGCGGCGATATTGATAGGATTGCGCCATGCTGTTGTCCCATCCCTGGTCCTGACGATGCTGCCACCGTTGATGGGAATAGATCGGGTCATAGCCAGTGCGGTTGTTCTGATAGGCATAAGCCGAGAAATACCCGCCTTGCTGATAGCTGTTGTCATAGTAGTCGCCGAAATAATAATGGTTATAGCGGGGCCGCAAGAAGAGCGCCTCGGTGAACACCGCAAGATCAATCAGAAGCGATGGCGAATAAGAATAGTCCGAATGTGAATACACCCCGGAGTCGAAATACACCGGCGCGAAGAGCGAGCCACGCCGACTCACCGGATAATCCCAGTAGCCGTTCACATAGACATAGCCGCGCGGCGTCCATACATAATGCGAGGGGCTCCAATCCCAGTCAGCCCGACCGCGTGCCCAGTACCCCGGACCCCATGCATAACTGCCCTGATTCCACATCCAACTGCCAGGCGTCCAACGGTAATCCGCAGAAGGAGCCTCGATATTGGGACCGGTTTCCACTGTGGCGGGCGGTGCCGGCAGATAGACGGTTTCTTTGGCTGCGGCGTCAGCCCAATAACCGGACGTCCACTGGAAGCCTTGGGTGGTTTCCCCCCAATAGCCGGCGATCCATTGGCGGCCTGGAGGCAGCGCGCGCCATGTGCCACTGACCCACAGGAAATCGGCGCGTTCCTCATCCCATGCCCAGTAACCTGGAATCCAGGTGACGTTATTGCCCGTCGGGCGTTCGCCGGGTGGCAGTTCGGTAATGGCCTCCGGCGGGGCTTTGGCCACGATGATGCCGGGTTCGGGATTGAAGGTGATCGTCCCGGCGAAGGCCTCATGCACCGGGCCGCGGGTGAGCACCTGCCCGCCCTGTACGACCGCGGCGGATTCTTCGGCGCGGCTGACGCTCGGAGTCCAACTGGCACCGACGAGGGCGACCAGCGCGAACGCCACACAGCCGCTGCGCAGATGGCGCAGTGGATGCCGGGTTATGCTTGGATAAAAATCGGGTGTTTTCATGGTGATTATGACATGTTGGTTTCTATTTAGACGGTTGAGGGGTGGTCCACACATTGGAAATTTTGCGGACTTGAATATCATGGCGCAGTGGCTGTTTGTGGTGGGTGCTATCAGATGGAAGTGGCATCAAGGAGCGATCTTATCACTCAACCATTGGCGGGCTTTCTTGAAGTCCTCCCTGGAAGCATCGTGAGCCGTACGGACTTCGGTTTTGAATTTGTCCCAGTTCGATTCGGTGGCGCTGGTGACTTCGTCTAACTGTCTGTTCAAACGGGCTGTTTGAACGCGCATGGCATCGATTCTGGGCTGTGCGTCGGCCTTGACCGCCGCAGTGGCGTTCTC
>JBILFE010000163.1:0-7125 GCA_044351705.1 Luteolibacter sp.
CCCGTGTGATTCGCATCGGTGATGGTGGCGATGACGTCATAGGAACCGGCGGCACTAGGCACCGTGGGGGAACCATTGTAGGTGATGGCATGCGGCAGCCCGGCCGGCGTGGTGGTGACGGTGACGGAGCACTGTGAACCGTTGTAGGTCTGGGTGAGATTGGATAGAGAGACCGTGGCCGTGGCTTTGTCAATGACCAGCGTGGCGGTGGCGCTGCCGGTGTAATTCGGATCGGTCACCGTGGCGGTGATGGCATACGAGCCGGCGGCACTCGGTACCGTGGAGGAACCATTGTAGGTGATGGCAAGCGGCAGCCCGGCCGGCGTGGTGGTGGCGGTGACGGGACGCGGCGAACCGTTGTAGGTTTGCACCAGGTTTACCAAGGAAATCGTTGCGGCGGCCTGATTTACTGTGACGTTGGCAATGTTGGAAAAACCGCCGTAGCTGGCCGCGACCACATAGGGTCCGCCAGCGGTTGTGGCAGTGTAGAGCCCGGCGGAATTGATGGAGCCACCACCGGAGGCTGACCAATCAAAGGTTGCGGGCTGGTTGGCCATGGGGAGGCTGAACTGGTCTAGCAAGGATGCGTTGAACGCCTGGGTGGCATTCACAGGCAAAGTGGCTAAAGCCGGATTGATGATGAGCCCCGCGGCGGTTTGCAGTACCCGCACATTGACCCCGCTGCTCACTGCCAGTCCTTGGGCGTCGCTGACCGATACCGAAAGTTGATAATCGCCGGCAGCCTCAAAGTTGGCAGTGGTGTTCATTGCGGGATTGGTGGCATTGGGAGCAAACGTCACCGCACCGCCGGTGCCACCGGTAAGCGACCAGGTATAGGTCAGAGCCGCTTCCCCGGCGTCGTCGTTTGCTGCCACAGCCAGGTCGATCGAGGCATTCCTCACGATTTGATAGATAGAGGTGTCCGGGTCGGTCACCGTTTCAGTGGAGGTGGAAGTGGCGGCGCTGGTGATGGTGGGAGCTTGGTTGGTCTGGGCGACGCCACCGAGCAGCACCACGCTGTCGACATACCAACCGACGCTCGATGTGCCGCTGTTGGTGGCTAGGATCCAGCGCAGGCGCAGGTTTTTACCGGCGAATTTCGCGGTATCGGTCAGGTTGACGATGGTTTCCACGAAGTTGCTGACGCTGCCGGTCCATGCGGATTTGCCGTAAAGTTCGTTAGAGCTGCTGGTGATGGTGTTGACATAGCCGTTGCTGGCAAAGGCGGCTCCAGAGCCGCTGGCGTCCACGCCGAACCAAGTGTTGCCGGCATCGGTGGAAAGCTCGAGTCTGCCGCCATCCTTGCGGGATTGCAGGTTGTAGAGGTGCCAGAACTTGAGTTGCAGATTGGTGGCACCCAGGGGGATTGGGATACTTGGCGAAGTGAGGATGGTGGTGGATTTCGTGGAAGGTCCGGAGGCAAAATAGGAATAGCTCGCGGACTGGCTTTTGGTGGTGACGCGGTTCCAACTGTTAGATCCGGTACTGGCCAGGGAGGACCACCCGGTGGGTAAGCCATCAAAGTTTTCGCTCCAGATGGCGCCGATGACGGTGAAGGCGGCGGCCAGGGTGGCGGTTTCCGAATTGGGATTGGTGGCGACGACGTTCCAAGTGCCGGCGGCGGCACCGGTGAGGATAACCTGACAACGCAGTGATGAGCCGATCAATTGGACGGCGGTGGCCGCGATATCGCTTTGGCCGGAGCGGGTCAGTTTGACGGTGGTATCGGCGCGCATGCCGGTGCCGGTCAGGTCGAGTGTGACGGTGGCACCGGCCAGGCCGCTGGTGGGTGAAATGGCGGTGAGGGCGAGGGGCAGCGGCTGAGCGGAGGACCCGGTGAGCAACAGCGAGTAATTTTGGCTGGAATTGTTGTAGAGGGTGCCGGCAAACGAGATCACCGCCTGATAGGCACCGGCGACGGGCGGGGCGGTGATGCGGACTTGTTCGACGTTATCGGTGGTGTTGATACCGGTGGTGGCGGCCAAGCCCATGGAGGCTTCGGTCCAGGTGCCGACAAAGGGCATCACAAAAGGATAGAACACCGTCCCGTTAGGAGCAATGATTTTGAGGTTGAGGTCATTGACCAGGCGGGCGCTGCGGGAGTCGGAAGTGGTGAGGGCGGCGGCGGCCGGGTCGGTCCAACAGAGAGTGGCGGAAATGGGGGATACGCCGTCCCATATAAACGAATGGGTGCGGGTGATCGTGGTGGTGGTGATCTGGTTTTCGGTGATGCGTTGTTTTGCAGGAGACGCTTGGTGGTCGACGATGAGGTCGGCTGCCGTCTTCACATTGAGCAGGCCCCAGCCGTATTTGTAGTCCGGGCCGGGATTGCCGAGGTCATTGGCGGTGTGGATAAGCAGGCCCTTGAGGGTGCTGGCGCGCATGGCCTGGCCGGGAAACAGGTTGCCATATTGTTGGATCAGCAGTGACGAGGAACCCACCGCATTAGGGGTGGCCATGCTGGTGCCGCTGTAAGTGCCGTAAGATGTATCGCTGTTGCCTAACGACGAATACAGGTTTTCGCCGTTGGCGACCACATCGGGTTTGATCCGGCCATCGTCGGTGGGGCCCCAACAGGAAAAGTAACTGACACTGGCTTTGGTAATATCACGCAGCCCAGTGGTGACGGCATCACTGGCGGAGCCGACGGTCATGACGTTTTTGGCGACGGCGTCGAAGCCGATGGTGTCGAAGCCGCTGCGGTAAGTGCCATCGCCCCCCGGATGGATGGCGGGATTATAGGTCACCACCGTGGTGCCGCCAGGAGCGAGGGCGACGGCTTGCCCGGTCGTCGGGTTATCGCCGCGGTCGTTGCCGGCGGAGCGGAAGATCAGGTAGTAGGGGGCATTGAACGCGAGCGCGTCGTCGTCGCGGGCGGAGGTGTTGTAGAGGCCGAAATCGGTTTCGATGGAGGTGGCGGAGGCGCCCGAGCCATACCATTCCCAGACGCGGAATGGTTTACCCACGGGCGTGGCGTTGACATAGTTCCAGCCGCTGACGATGCCATAGCTGTGGTTAGAAAGATAGATTTTGCCCGGTTCGCCGGCGTAGGTGGCGCCACGGGAGGTCATTTCGGTGATGTCGCTGTTCCAATCGTAGGAATTGATGGTGGCCGAATCGGCCATGCCATGCGCGGCGGCGACGACGCCGGAGGCGATGAGGGTGCCGCCGACGTGGGTGGCGTGGTCGATGGCGGCGGCGCCGTCCATGACAGTGACGCGGCCACCGAATTCCTGATGGGTGGAGCGTGCGGAGCCGCCGTCCCAGAGGCCGATGGTGACGCCGGCACCCGAGAGTGAATACGGGGTGGCACGCAGGAGGTTGGCACCGGTGGAGATGGCGGCGTTGACATTACCCGTGATGAAATAGCGTGGCCGGTCGCCGTCAAAGCTGCTGATTTCCTGGACGCGTCCGTTAGGCAGCGTGGTACGTAGCGGCAGACCGAGCAAGGCGGCGCGGGTGCGGGCATTCTGGCGCCGTGCGCCCTCCATCTGCGCCATGCGGGTGACCACCCGCGTGCGGTCGGCGGGGCGGGAGAGTTGGGTGGCCGGATCGTCTAGCAGATCGGCGAGGGTCTCGCCATGTGCCAGCGGACCTGCAAGCAGGAGCGGCCAGAGAATCGTTAGTGCGGGAAGTAGGAAACGCATGCTCGCAGCCACTATAGATTCGGATTTCGAGAATGCGAATTGGAATTTCTATCAGGCACCCTTCAGTCGCCTTCGAACGATTTGGTTTCCGGGGGCGGGGTGCTGGTGGTGGTGTCGGATGAATCCAGATCCATCAATTGCAGGATCAGGCGTTCGCGGGGTTGAGGGTGGCGAGGATTTTTTCGACCAGGCCCTTGCCGTCGCGGGCCGGGCCGGCAGCGGCCGGGGATTCCGCCATGATGGACTCGACAAACTCCACATCCTCGCCGCTCAAATCGGCGAAGCGCACTTCGGCGTCGGACCTTTTGTTTGCGCAGTTGGTCGTAGCAGGTATTGAGCGCGATACGCGCCACCCAGTTGGGAAACGGTTGCACGCCGCGGAATCCATCGATGTTGGGAGGAATTGGCAAATGCGAAGGTGGCCCGCAACTTGCGGGCCACCTGGAACTGGGTCGGGTCAATGTTAGGAATGTGGAGTCATGAGCTCACATGCCACCTGGACCACCTGGGCCTGCACCACCGCTGCCGCAAGGGGGTGGAACCAACTCGGGATGGGCTGCCAGATAGGCCACCCATTCTTCGAGCGTCACCTTGCCATCCGCGTCGGCATCTGCGGCGGCGAGGATTTCGGCGAGTTGAAGAATGCCATCGTTATTTGTGTCCAAGGGTTTGAGCCATGCTGGCACCGGGGCCCCCGGCATCGGCAGTCGCGGCACATCCGGCCGCACGGGCGGTTCCATCGGCGTCAGTGCGACCAGAAACTCGGCCAGGCTGATTTGCCCGTCCAGGGTGCCATCTGTGCCCGGCTTGTCCAAATGGGCGATCATCTTAGCCACCTGTTCGGGGGTGATGCGAGGAATCGCCTGCAATTCGAGGGCGCTCAGAAAACCGTCGCTGTTGGTGTCGAGTTCATTGAAGCGTTTGGTGCGCTCCGCCTAAATGTCCGCAGCGATGGCATCGCGGGCGGCTTGCCGGATTTTACAAGCGCGCTTGAACGGTTAGAATTGACGTCCTCGGGGCGGCGGGCCTAACTCATTTACAACATCATGAAAAGCACCACGCCTTGCCAGTTATTCGTCCAGGCCGCCGTCGTATTTGGAATCTGTGCCGGGGCGCGGGCCGCGGAGTGGTATGAGGCTGAAACCGCCGCGGGAAATCCCTTGGCCACCCTCACCAACATCGGTCTGGGCTATGAATACACCCATGATTCCTCGTCCAAGGAAAAGTTCATTCCGAGTGCCAACTGGACGCTCGGCGAGAAGACCGGCCGCCACGATTGGACCCTTGGAATCGAGCTGCCGGTGTGGGTGACCCTGCCGCGCGACGGGCCTCGCGAAGAGGGCTTTGGCGATTTGAAATTGCGTGCCACGCATCTGTGGGTGGAGGAGCAGTCCAGTTTGATCGGATCATATCTGGAGACCGAGTTCGACACCGCCAACGACGACGTGATGGCGGTGGCCAACCAACGGACCCAGATGACCTTCGGGTCCGGGTTTATCAGCAATCTCGGTGACGGCTGGGCCGCTGGCGCCGCCTTGCAATACGGTTGGTCGCTCGATGCCGGCACCACCAACGGCTGGAAAAGCGAGTGGGAGTGCCGCGTCGGGCTGCGCAAGAAGTTGCTAGATCAACTGAGCCTGACGCTGCTCTACAAGAGCACCTTTGACGTTGCCGGCGGAACCGTTTCGAGCACCACGCTCGAACCCTCATTGGCGCTGAGCTTCGGCATAGATAACTGCTTCAGCCTGTGGCTGGCGAGCGAACTGCCCCTCCAAGGAAAAACCGAGGATTACACCGCCAAGATCGGTCTCAAACGGCAATTTTGAGCCGATGCCCTGAGCTTCAACCACTCCTCGCCTAATGTTAGATTTGCTTTCAAGCCGAAGATGTTGATCAAGGGACAGAACTCAGCATTCGACCTCACGATGGCCATGGGGTCGAGCAAGTTCAATTCCCTGATATTGGGGTAAATCGCGGCAAAGAAACCACTGAGGAACTGATTACCACTGAGAACACTGATCATTAATTGATATATATTTCAGTGGTTTCAGTAGTCCTCAGTGCTTCAGTGGAAAAATCGTCATCCACAATCCCCCAAAAAACCTTAGCTTGACCGCACCTTTGGGGAATTTAACTTGCTCGCCATTGCGTCAAAAACGAGGTCGTTTACTGAGTTCAGAGGGAAGAGGAGGGTGCCGCCACGGACAAAGACCGGCACTTGGCAAGCGCGGTGCCTGGCTCACCCGCTTGTTGCGGATCTATCATTTCCTGCATGCGATGTTCCGTGAGGGTGGATCACAACACGGTGACCTTTGGGAGCTTTCCGGCAGCTTTCTCGAAGCTTGCCATGGTGGATGCCGCAGCGAAGTAGCTGGCGTGAATCAGGCGATCAACAAAGCCTGGCTTGGCAGTGGCCAAACCAGGCTGCGTCAGCACCTTGCCGGCCTGTCCGGTGGTGCTAATTTCACCGGTCGAGAGCAATGAAGCCAGCGCGGATAAAGCCTCGGCTTTGGTTACTTTGAAGTGGAATTGCAGGGCAAAGTAGGCTTCTGCAATCACCAGATCGGAGACCACTGCACGATCCCCGCGACGCTGGAGGTCGTCCAGAAACGCTAGAGCCGCAGCCGTCTGCGCTGGCGGCTTGCCGATGAGCAGGCGCATGACGACCGATGTGTCCAGTCCCACATTCATTTTTCGTTGGACGTCCGCCCTGTCACAATACTGGTTCTGATTGCTGCCATGGAAAATTCATTCACTTGGGTCTTATGCCTCAGGCATCCAAGCCATGGGCGGGCTGGGGTTTTCTGCGGACGCAACACCCAGACCCGCTCGCCGGACAATTCGGCGGGCTCCATCTTAATGCGATCTCCAGGATTGAGATTCAATTCCTGGCACAAGCGCGCCGGAAAGGTCGCCTGACGTTTGCTGGTTAAGGTGATCATTGGCACGACCGAAACCTAAACCACTGCGCCTTACTTCGCAAGAGAAATGTAAGATGATAAATATGGCTCGTTCAAAACGGCACCGACCCAAAAAGCTCCGCCGCCTCTGCCGCCTGCCGCGCCGCCTCGGCGTGCAGTGCGGCAATCTCCGTCTCCAGTTCCGCGCGTTGCTCCGCGGCGATGCGCCCGAGGGCCGACTCATCGCGCTCCGCAAATTGATAGATCGCGTAATCCGGGCTGGCACGCACCTCGTCCAGGGTTTCGATCAATTCAAGAATTCTGGCCTGGAGGTGTTCATAGAGTGAACGGAGTTCCATCAGGCCAACCCCTGCATCTATGTGTGGGTGCTAGAGATTAGGCGGGAGGAGGTCTTCCAAAGTGCGCCGCAATCTCTGGCTGTATCTCTAAACTGAACTTCGATCCGCGCGAAGCGCGTAATCCCTTACATCTGTAGGCTTCCGCGCGAAAAGTGACTTCCCGCGACTGGCTACGGCATGGGGTGGCTGGTGAGGAGTTCGAGGATCTTGGCTTGGAGA
>JBILFE010000164.1:0-7104 GCA_044351705.1 Luteolibacter sp.
ATCGTTCCGCATTCCTCATCGCACTGGCTTCGTGTGACGGCTACGTCCGCTTGCACTCCAGCGCGTTGCATCCACCCCCCCGGAGGACAAAGCCATAGCCAAGCCACAAAGAGACCAAAACAGGGGTCGTTTCCGCGATATGACGCGGATCAACGACCGAATCCGCGCCCCGAAAGTCCGTGTCATCCTCGCCACCGGCGAGCAACTCGGCGTCATGAGTTCCCGCGAGGCCCTGGCCAAAGCCATGGCTTACGGTCTGGACCTCGTCGAAATTGCCGGGCAAGTCGACCCGCCCGTGTGCAAAATCATCGATTACGGGAAATACAAATATGAGCAGGCCAAGCTCAAAAAACAAAAGTCGAAGAGCTCGACGCGCATGAAGGAGGTGAAATTCCGCGTGGTCACAGGCCAGCACGACTACAACATCAAGTTGGGGCGGGCGGAAGGATTCCTCGATACCAACCACAAAGTGCGTTTCGTGCTCCAATTCAAGGGCCGTGAAAATGCCCACAAGGATCTCGGCTTTGTCGCCCTCAATCGCATCATTGAGGACCTCAAATCCATGGCCCAAGTGGATCAACCGCCGCGGCTCAACGGGCGGGCGGTGGCCATGATCCTCTCGCCTCTGCCACAACACCAACGCAAGCGCAAGTTCCACCTCTTCCACGGCGAACTCATGGAGGATGACGACTTCGAGGACGAGGATGACCACGACAACACCGAGGACGAAGTGCCGGACGAAGTGCCGGACGAAGTGCCGGACGAAGTGCCGGACGAAACCCTTCCCGTTGCGGAAGAAACGAGTCACTAGTCACTGGTCACTGGTCATGGGTCATGGGTCATTGCCCCTTGATCTTTGCTGCGTTTGGAATTTCGTGCTTAAGATTTAGTGCTTTCTCTTCCCCATGCTCTATCTGTTTGACATCGATGGCACGCTGGTTGACACCGGCGGGGCCGGGATGCGGGCGTTGCAGGAAGCGGCGCTGGAAATTTTCGGCACCTGCGGGCCGGCCTTGGATCTGGCAGGCAGCACGGATTTGGGGATCGCGATGCATATCCACAGCCATTTTGGAATTGCGCCGGACGACGGGCGGATCCAGGCATTTTTTACTATCTATCACATCAGGCTGAATTGGAATCTGAGTCACGGCAACTTTGCCGGACGCGTTTTCAGCGGGGTGCGTGCGGTGCTTGACGAGTTGTCAGGCCGGGCCGACGCCACGCTGGGATTGCTCACCGGCAACACCGCCGCTGGTGCCGCAGCGAAGATGCGGCACTTCCAACTCGATGCCTATTTCCCCTTTGGCGCCTATGGCTGCGACCATGCGGACCGCAATCAACTAGGTCCCATCGCGCTGGCACGCGCGGCCGCACATGCCGGGCGCACCTTCACCGCAGCGGAAACCCTTGTCATCGGCGACACCCCCAAAGACATTGCCTGCGCCCATGCCATCGGTGCCCGCTGCCTCGCCGTGGCCACCGGCCAATTCTCCCTCGCCGCTCTCCATGCCCATGGTGCCAACGCCGTCGCCGCCACCCTCGATGAGGCGCTGGGCTGGCTCTAGTTTTGTTAGAACTTGCGCAGGACCGTGTCGTGGCGGAAGCGTTCCTGGAGGTGCGGTTCTCGGGCGCCTGCAATCGCCCCTTGACAAGGCATTCCGAATTCCCAAAATTCAGCCTTGACCTAAACTTAAAACTGTTCTAAAGAACACTTCATGCATCGTTATCCCCGACAAAGACTTCAGTTTGCCCTGCCTCAACTGCAAGTGGTGTGCCTCGTGGCGGCATAGTCCGTCGCTTGTTGTTCTGCTTGTTCCCAATTCCTGCGGAAAATTGAAACACCTCGTTCAAATCAAGACCTGTTTGGAAGGGATCGGCTACCAAGCCGCCCTCTTCTCGGATGCCGTCGGTCTCTGGACGGGCGAGGGACGGGCCGCGCTGGTGGCCCACTCCCGCTTGCCGAAGGATTTGCGCACCGCCGCGTTTGCGGTCTATGATGGCAGGCTTGGCACCCCGGATGCCTTTGCCACCGTGCGGGCCACGGGTGCCGCCCTTGCCATTGGCATTGCGGAGGATACCTGGCAAACCTGCCGGATCGGGCATGACGGGCTGCACGTGCTTGGCCACGGGGACATGCGCGGTTTGGACAGATTCCTCAAGCAACACACAAGCGGATTCAGGCCGGATGCCGTCTATCGCGCGAAGGTCTGGGGTAGGTTGGACCCGGAGGCGCGACAGCTCGATTTCGTCGATTCCGGCCTGATGCCGATGGTCGAAAAGGACATGGGCGATCGGCTCAGTAAATTGTTAGAAGAATGTGTCCATGACCTCGCGGACGATCTGGGTTGGGCCAACCTCGGGGACACCCGGGCGGACGAAAAAAAGGCCGAATGGCTGATTCAGGCGCCGTTCTGGCTGCTTGCCGCCAAGACGCTGCGCGACAAGCGCGTCGCTCGTTTCACTCGTCTCGACCTTGGCAATTTCGACGATGTGTTCGCCCGCCTCGCCAAGCATTACGGGAGCGACGAAGCCCGAGCCATTCAAGTTCCCAGAGTCCGGCTGGGTCCTCTCTCACGCGCCGCCGACCGCATCGACCGCTTCGCCTCACTCGAACTGCTTTCCGCCGAAGCTCTCGGCCATATCTACGAGAGCACCCTGATCAACAAGGCGACCCGCAAAAAACTCGGCACCCACAGCACCCCGCCGTGGTTGATTGATTACATCCTCGGCAAACTCAGGCCATGGATTGCCGAAATGCCGCCGCAACAACGGGTTGTCTTCGAACCGGCCTGCGGGCACGCCGGATTTCTCGTCGCCGCCCTCAGGTTGTTAGACGAGCTCCGGCCTGACGATTTCCCCGAGTCACGCAACACCTACCTCCGCAAGCGCCTCCATGGGGTCGATGTGGATGCGTTCTCGCAGGAAATCGCCCGCCTGGCCCTGACCCTCGCTGATGTCCCCAATCCGAATGGTTGGAATCTCATCAACGAGGACATGTTTGCCAGCGACATCATTGAGCGCCAAACCCGGGCGGCGCACATTGTGCTGCTGAATCCGCCCTTTGAAGGGTTTGGTGAGGCCGGCCAAAAAGGCTGGCTGCCTAACAAAGCCGCGGAAACCCTGCGCCGGATCGTGGAAAACCTCCCGCCGGGCGGCGTTATCGGCTTCGTCGGGCCCCAGGGCATCCTGCAAAACAAGCAGGCGAAAGCCATCCGGCGCGGGTTGTTGGAACATTACGAAATCCAGGAGGTGCTGCTCTTCGCGGACAAGGTGTTTGAGTTCGGCGAGCCGGAATCCACCGTCATTCTTGCGCGAAAACATGCCGCAAAGTGCGCGCGCGGCGTCAAGTCCATCCCGTTCATCCGGGTGCGCGAGGGAGACGTGGAAAACTTCTCCCGCGTGCAGGAAGCGGACCCCCCGGAGACCGCCCGGGTGTCGGATTTGTTAGCCGATGACGACTGTCCGCTGTTTGTTCCCCAACTGGCGGAGGTGTGGCAACATCTGCGCCAGCGCGGTTTGCCGCATGTCGGTACGGTTGCTTTGACAGGGCAGGGATTGAGCCACAATGTATCCGGGAGGTATGCAATGGAGTCTCCCGACCCGTTTCCCTATGGTGTTCCCGGATTTGCCGAATGGAGGGAAAACCAGAGAACACACGAATTGCCGAAGGCCGTGTTTCTGAATCTCAATCCATCCTCCATCCTCCGGACTCGACACGGAATGAAGGTCGGCACTGCTCAAATCCTCCTCAACTACGCCCCCGTGAGCCGCGGCCCGTGGCGCTTGAAGGCATTGCTCGATGCGCAAGGGCATCCGGTCACGAGCCGGTTTATCGTGATCAGGCCGCTGGATGAAGCGTATTCGCTTCCGGTCTTATGGGCACTGTTCAACTCACCGCTGGCGAACGCCTTCGCGTTCTGCCATCTATCAAAACGGGACAACCTTGTGGGAAGGCTCCGCACGTTGCCGGTTCCAGCGTTGGACCGGGCGGCTGCCAAGCCGCTCGAAGCCGCCGCATCCGCCTATCTCAAGTCGGCCTGCCGCTGGTCGGATGCTGCTGCCAGCGCGGATGATGCCGTCCTGCCGCTCTTCCGCCACGCCGCCGGGAAAAAGTCCAAAGCCGCAGCGCCTAACAAAGAGGATCTCCGCATCCTGCACCTCCGCGTGGATGCCGAGGTGATGCGTCTTTACGGGCTGCCGCCGGAGATGGAACGCAGGGTGCTGGATGTCTTCGCCGGTGAACCGCGCAAGGGCGTGCCGTTCGAGCAGACCGGATATTTCCCCAAGGATCTCGAAGGACTCAACACGGTCGCCGATCTGGTCACGGTGCTGGCCGACTGGGAGCCAAGGGCCACCCGCAAATCCGAACTCATCCAAAAAAAGGTCGCACGCACGGCCACCAAGCCGGAACTGGCCGAACTCGCGGACCTCAAGCGCCTCAGCGCCGCACGCCGCAACCTGCTGGCACCGTTGCCGATGGAAGAGGCTCGCCGGATGTACGATGAAGTGGTCAGACGGATTGCATCATCCGGCTCCAAATGAGATTTCATGCGTTCGCCCGATCCATTCCGTTACCCGGACGAGCCGCATGTCAGACGGCACGGCCCTCAAGGATACGCGCATTACCGGCAGTATCGCGATTGGTTGCGGGATGAGTTCCGGTTTCGCTGCGTCTTCTGCCTCGCCAGGGAACAATGGGGACAAGTCAAAAGCCTTTTCGACATCGATCATTTCGAACCACGCGTATTGAGGCCGGACTTGATAGCCAATTACGACAATCTTCTGTATGCCTGCCGCACCTGTAATTCCGGCAAGTCGTCAGCTTTGGTCCCAGACCCTCACGGCTGTGCTTACGGACGCTGCTTGAGGGTCCATGACGACGGCACGATCCATGCCCTCAATCCCGAGGGCACGATTTTGATTGATGAACTGGATCTCGACGATAACCAGCGCAACATCTATCGCAAACTGATCATCGCAAGCGTCCAACTGGCTGCGCAACACGGCCAGCAAGAATTGTTGGAACTCTATCTTGGACTGCCGTCCAACCTGCCCGATCTGAAAAGTCGGCCGCCGGGCGGCAATACCAGGCCGGAGGGCCTCCGCATGTCATGGCATGCAAGGCGGGAGCGCGGCGAAGTGCCGGCTGTCATCGAGTGACCCTCACGCCCCCTCCACCAGCGCGATCTCCTCGTCGGTTAGACCGTAGAGGTCATAGACCAGCCGGTCGATCTGGCGGTCGGTGGCGGCAATTTGGCGGTCCAGCGCGCTCTGCTCGTGGGGCGTACGCGCGGCGGCACGCTGCGGGTGCAGCGCGAGCATCGTCTCCACCAAGGACACCATGCGGTCGTGCGCGGCTTGGTCGGATTTGTTAGCGGGGTCGATGATGCGGATGGGGAGTAGAGCGACGTTTGTTTTCTTCACCTCGGCCAGAGCCTCGCCAACCTCTGGATTCATCGAGTGATAAAACCAGTTCATGAGCTGAGAGTTAATGACTCCAAGTAAGAATTGAGACGAATAGGTTGCGTCTCGTGGCACCAGCACATGCATGTTATTCAGGCAGAGAAACTGTTGCGTGTCTAATGCAGCAACAAGGCTATCTCCCGTCTGTCGCATGACGATCTTCTCCTTCGCATCGAATTTCGCGGCTGGACGTGGTTCGGCAAGCCATGGTCCATACTTGAGGTAGCGTGATTCGAGCGGGGCAATGCGATATCGGCCAATGTCCCTTCCTCGCAGATAGGGCATATGCAAGGGCGATGCCTGGTGATCGCTGTCGAATGGGCGTTCATCCACCGTGTTTCTGGTTTGTTGCGGAATGCCCTTGCCAGTTTGATAGGGCTTAATCCCCACATTGATAATACAGGATCGCTCTAATGGCGTGGTGTCCCTTTTGATTTTCGCGACCAAGGCTTCCTCGCGCGGGGAAGCGAAGATGTTGATTGGCGCACCATTGGCGGCCTTCCACTTCGACTGTTGATGTATGATGCGCTCGTATCCTGGAGAGTCGGGTCCAGCAATGAACGCATCTAGACTGACAACGGATGAAACAAGAGCCTGCCTGTCGCCCGGGGAGCATTTTTCGAGGAGCACGATCTCCGTATCGACCACAACCTTGGGAAACACGGGAAATTTGAAATGGACGATCTCCCTGACCACTGCGCTACCCAGGACCAATCGCCGGAGTTTATCTTGCTTTAGATTTGTCAGCCAAGGGTTGGGAATAATCATACCGAAGAGACCATGGGCACGCAGCAGTCGTCGAATTGCCTGTTCAAGAAAAAGCAGATAGGTGTCAAGTTGATAGGTTTGGTGAGGATATCTGGCGATCAGATAAGCCTTGTCTCCCTCGAACAAATACGCCCCATACGGTGGATTGCCGATGACGGCGTCGAAGCCGCCGGCTTGCATGATTTCAGGGAAGCCGTCGGAGCCAGCCCAATCGAAGACATTGACGCGCAGGTGGTCTTCTGGGTCCATCGCGGGGAGGCCGGGTTGGTCATAGAAATCCGGGCCGATGAGGGAGTTGCCGCATTTGATGTTGTTGGCGAGGTCGGGCAGGATGCGTTCGCGTTCGTGGAGGAAATCGCGCTGGGTGAGTTCGGCGGTTTCGCCTTCGAGGACTTTGAGGAGCAGCGAGAGCTTGGTAACTTCGACGGCGGCGGCGTCGATGTCGACGCCATGGATGTTGTTGACGAGGATGCGTTTTTTCTCGGCGGTGGTGAGCCGCCATTCGCCGCCCCTGGCCTGATAGAGCGTGGCGTGCTTGCCCTTGCTCCATTTGGGAAGGTCCTCGCAGTAGCGGTCGCGGTGCCAGTCGAGGAGGTATTGATAGGCCTGGATGAGGAACGAGCCGGAGCCGCAGGCGGGGTCGAGGACCTTGAGTTTGGCGGCTTCTTGGAGAGTGTTGTAGCGGCGGTCTGCGACCGTCGCTGGCTGTTGCGGAGAGACGGGTGGACCCGCTGGCTCGGCATTCGCGCGACGGTCGCAGACCGCCGCTACAGGGTCCGGGCCACGCATTGGCTCGCGACGGTCATAGACCGCCGCTACAGGGTCCGGGCCACGCATTGGCTCGCGACGGTCATAGACCGCCGCTACAGGGGC
>JBILFE010000097.1:0-8582 GCA_044351705.1 Luteolibacter sp.
GAGTAAGGGAAGAAGGGAGTGATGGAGTGATGGAGTGATGGAGTGATGGAGTGATGGAGTGATGGAGTGATGGAGTGATGGAAGAAGTGAGGGAGAGTTTGCCTAACAAATTGGAGCGGGGCTTCAGGGCTGGGCCTCGCGGATGCTGCGCTGGATGGCATCGAGGACGCGGGTTTTGGCGACATCGAGTGGCTCGCGCATGCGGATGCCAGCGGCGAGTGAATGGCCGCCGCCGCCGAACTGGGCGGCGATCTGGCAGACATCATAGCGGCGGTCCTTTGAGCGCATGGAGACGCGGGATTTGCCATCCGGCAATTCTTCAAAAAACACGGCCACCTGCACACCCCGGATGGCCCGGATCACATCGATGAGCCCCTCGCTGTCCGCCGCGCACAGCGCCAACTCATGGCGGGTTGTTTCGCGCAGCGTCCAATGCGCCACCAGCCCGTCGGCTGAGAGTTCGAGGGTGTTGAGCAAGCTGCGCAGCAACTCGAGGCGGCGGAACGGGTGGTTATCGTAGGTCTTGGAATTGATGGTTCCGACATCCAGCCCGCGGCGGATCAGATCCGCCGCCATGTCGTAGGTCTTGGCAGTGGTGGATGGATACTGAAACGAGCCGGTATCGGTGGAAACCGCGACGTACAGCGCATCGCGGGATTCATCCGGCAGCGGCAGGCCCAGCGCGATGATGAGTTCGTATAAAATCTCGCCCGTTGCCGGGCTGCTGGCGTCGATGAGATTCAAGTCGCCATAGAGGGGATTGGAAACATGGTGGTCGATGTTGAGCCACAGCGGCACCTTGGATACCGCGTGCAGACAGCCCTCGCCGAGCCGCGGCTGGGTGGCCGTGTCCAACGCAATAACCACCTCGGCTGCCACCGGCTCGCCCGGCGGCTTCTCGATGCGCTCCGAGCCCGGAAGAAATGCCAGGCTATCCGGCAGCCCGTCTTCGTTGAACATGCGCACGCATTTGCCGGCGGCCAGCAAGGCAAAGCCGAGGCCGAGTTGTGAGCCGATCGCATCGCCATCCGGGCGCACGTGGCTCAGCAGCACAAACGACTGGTGGTGGCGCAGCACCTCACCGATTTGTTGGATGCTGGCCTGGTGAATGGATTCGCTCATGGGATGGAACCGCCGTGCGGGGCGCGGATTGTCTCCGCGATCCAGATGGGTGCAAGGAAAAAACGCACACCGGAAAAAAAGTGCTGCCAGGGAATCCGCGGCAAATTCGGACAAACTACCGTTGCTACGATCAAGTCCTGGCGGGGTTCGCCTGCCGGACCTCCACGGCCCCTGACAGCGCCGCGAGTCAAGCCCGCCTGCTCCCGCGATGCAAGTTTTTTTGTCATTCTTCCACCCGGTCGCGGTAGATATCGATGTTTTTCGCTTCGAAGCGGCGCAGCGAGTTGCGGAACTCGGTGGTGGCCTGCCGCCGCTTGACGGCTTCCAGCGCGGTTAGAATCTCAGGCAGGGCTTGCTCGAAGCTGCGCGGCTCCGCCGGCTTGCGGGCGGTGACTTCCACCAGGTGCCAGCCCAGCTTGCTTTGAACCAGACTGGGTTGCCCCAGCGGCAATGAAAACAACGGCCCGGCCAAATCCGCCGGCAGCCGCGCGCGCGTCATCCAGCCAAGCGCTCCGCCGTTGTCCTTGGTCGCGGGGTCTTCGCTGAGTTCGCGCGACAAGGTGCTGAAGTCCTTGGTTCTATCCGTTAGAGTGGCGAGCGCGCGGACCAGCGTTTGCTTCACCTCGTCGGCATTGCGATCCAACGTGGGCAGGAAAACATGGCGGGCCTCGACGCGTTCCGGCGTGTCGAGGTGTTGCCGGTTCTCCTCAAACCATTTGCGCGCGTCTTCTGCCGTCACCTCGATCAGCGGGGCAATCCGCAACTCCACATACTTCTCCTGTTGGATGCGGGCGGCCAGCCGCTCGCGCAGCTCTTGTTCGCCGGCGATGCCTTGTGAGAGCATCGCCGCTTCCAACTCCAGTGGGTTGGCGAAGCGTGCCGCGAAGCGACTGACGCGCTCGCTGATTTCCTCGTTGCTGACGATCAGATCGCGGGCGTTGACCCCCACTTTGGTGCGCAGCAGTTCGTGATCGATAATATCTTCCAGCGCCGCGTAGCGGATGAGCTTGCGGTTTTGTGGGTTGAGCCCGGCGGGCGTCTTGCCTTCCCGCCACAGTCGCTCCTGCACCGCCCGCTCCAACTGGCTGCGTCGGATTTGATAGCCATACACCCGCGCCACGATTACAGGGTCCTTGGCAATGGCCACCGGCCGGCCGGCCCGGCCAGCCTTGATGCGCCGGCTCAAGGGCCCGCCGCAAAAGTGCAGATCAACGATCAGATAGACAAAGGCCGCCGCATAAATGCCCAGGCGCAGTGAGAATTTGCCGAGCGATGTCATGGTGCGATAAGGAGAAAGACCCAAGACGCAAGACTACAAGACACAAGAGATGATCGGATCAGATCCATCCCCAGCTGAATTGCTTGTCTTGTGTCTTGCGTCTTCAAGTCTTCTGTCTTCTAGCGGATTTCCACGCTGGTGCCAGGGCGGATGAGCGCGGGCAGGCGGATGGCATCCCAGTTCGCCAGACGAATACAGCCATGACTGCGGGCGCGACCGATGGTTTCCGGGTTGGGGGTGCCGTGCAGACCAATCCCGGGTTTAGTTAGACCGGCCCAGAAAATGCCGACAGGGCTGTTAGGTCCGGGCGGTATCTCCAGCGCATTGGAGTCGCTGCTGCGCTTGCCGGTGTCGAGCAGTTGCTGGTCGTAGCGCCACACCGGGAACTCGACGGCATTTCTAACTTCCCAGGTGCCGAATTTGATGAAGCGTGATTCGCCGGGTGTGATGGGAAACGAGGCGATGAGTCCGCGGTTGGCGCGGGTGGTGGAGATGGTTTGGGTGGCGCTGGCGGGTTCTGGCACGAGCAGCGCGGCGGGTGCGGCCTCGAAGATGCGGACTTGATTGATCTTGGTGTCCACCACGGCATGGCGTTGGCTCATGGCCGCATCGGACTTGTAGGCAGTGCCGGTGATTTTCTCGATGCAAAACGGTTGCACGTTGGGCACGATGATGGATTGCCGCGCTTCGAGGGTGTTGATTTTTTTGCTGCCGTTGAGAATTGTCAGGTAGGTTTCATCGCAGTGATAGCGCTCGGCCATGAACTCGGCATTGCTGCGGTAACTCATGCGCTTGCTCTTGGCTTGCCTGGAATATTTGGTGGGAAGTTCGGGATTGACCCAATCTTTCACCATGTCCGGCACGACCGCCACCGCCAAGGGCGTGGGAACCGCCTTGCGTGCGGCGCTGACCACCGCCACCCAGTCATCCAGCGGGTACCCGTTAACCTCGTTCCAGGATTGCACCGCCAACTCGGTGAACCGACCCGGCCTGCCATCAATGACACCGGGACCCAGGTTCGCCTCATCCAGGAAAATTTGCAGGCTCAGGGCGTCATCGCCCGTGGGTTTTACATTCCGGGCAACCTGCGGCGGCTCCGGCGTCAGCGGGGTGTCCGCCGCGTCAATGTCCGCCGTCACCCCACGCCCCGCCGGACACTCCACCGCAGGCTGCGGCACCGGCGCGACCGGCTTTGCCAGAACCGGCGCCGGGCTTGGCTTTGTTAGAGCGGGTGCCGGAGTCTGTTTTGTTAGAACTGGCGCCGGTGGCCTGGCTGCCGGTGCTGCCGGTGCTGCCGGGGCGGACGGCAGCAGCGGCTTGTCCTCGTCGAGGCCATCAAGCGGCAGGGCGCGCCGCAGCGGGCGTGGCCCTGCTTGATTTGTTAGAACGGGTGCCGGCGGCGGCATTGGTTCGTCCTCGTCGGTGCCGACTGGCAGGGCACGGCGCACAGGACGATTGTCAGGCGGCGGGGCGGGAACCGCGGGGGTGGGGAGTTGCGCCACGGTCAGCGTGGTGCAGGTGATGGTCAGGAGTAGAACGAGCCGTGGCATGTGGCAGGAGCGGAGGGGTGGAAGATGGAGGTTACGCGGGGGCTATGGCAAATGCTTCAAGGCGGCCGGCAATGGCGGCCGGCACCACGGCGCTGACGATGATATCGTCATGATCATATTCCGTTGAGAGCACCTTGGCTTCGCGATGCAATAGGCTCACAAGTTCGGCGCGGTGTTGCGGGATGCGGTAGCGGCTGCGGCACACGCGCGCGGCCAACACCACGGAACAGGCCGCGAGCAACTCGTCCATACCCAAACCACTCACGGCTGAGGTGGGGATGGCATCCGGAAATTTGCGCTGCAGGCAGGCCAGCACCCACGGATCGCTCACCAAATCGATTTTATTCAAGATGGCAATCATCGGCTTGTCTCCGGCCCCGAGTTCCGCGAGGACTTCCAGGGTGGTGTCGTGAAAGCGCTCGACTTCCGGTGAGGTGGCATCAAGGACGTGAATGAGAAAATCGGCCAGCACGGCTTCTTCAAGGGTGGCTTTGAAGGCCTCCACCAAGCGGTGCGGCAAGTTGCGGATGAAGCCCACCGTGTCGGTGATGAGCAAGGGCTGGCCATCCGGCAACTCGATGCGCCGGGTGGTCGTGTCGAGCGTGGCAAACAGCATGTCCTTGGCCATCACGTCGGCACCACTGAGGGTGTTGAGGAGGGTCGATTTGCCCGCGTTGGTGTAGCCGACGATCGCCGCGTGCGCGGTATCGAGCCGCTCGCGTTCCTTGCGCTGGGTCTTGCGCTGTTTGCGGACGATTTCAAGCTCCCGCTTGGCACGGTCGATCGTGAGGTGAGCCAGGCGACGGTCCACTTCAATTTGTTTTTCGCCCATGCCGCGCGACGTGCCGCCGCCGCCCTGGCCGCCGCTCTGGCCACCCCCGGAGCCGGCCGATTCGCGGTCGAGGTGACCCCACATCCGCGCCAAGCGTGGCAGCGCGTATTGCATCCGCGCGAGTTCCACTTGCAGGCGCGCCTCCTTGGTCTTGGCCCGCTTGGCGAAAATATCCAGAATGACCTCTTCGCGATCAATCACGCACAGGTCGGCAAGTTTTTCCCACTCGCGTTGTTGCGAGGGTGCCAGCCCGTTGTCGATGACGATCACGTCGCATTCATGGGCGCGGGCAAGCGCCGCAATCTCCGCAGCCTTGCCGGTGCCGCAGAGGAATTTCTTGTGCATCTCCCGGCTGCGCGCCAGCACCGACTCCGCCACCTCGATGTCGAGGGTGCGCACCAACTCCCCGAGCTCCTCGAGCAAGGAGCCGGATTCCTCGGCTTCGCCAGGGTCGAAATAAAGCCGCACCAGCAGCGCGCGTTCGACCATCTGTGGTTTTTGTCTGACCTCAAACATCCGCGCAAGGAGTAGCACACATAACGCCGCCGCGCGATGCGAATTTTGCACTTTTGCTCCATCGCTATTTCAGCTCGCTGGAATCCGTGCGAGGCCCTCCGTATGGGGGAGGCATCCGTCACTGCCACAGGAGCGGCTGACCAATCGTTAATTCAACCGATTTCTTTCCGTAAGTCTCTAACACTCCATAATCGCCCGGCTGCTGCCGCCGCACTGCCACGCAATTTCCGCGCCCCGCTCCTGCGTTTCTCCCCGAACCGTTCCCGGCACGCCTGGAACACCCCGTCCACAAACTCCCGGCTCCCGAGCACCACCCCATCCGAAAAATAGCGCACCCGGCACCGCAGCATCTTCCTCAATGCCACATCCCGGCTTCGCTCCAGTTGCTCCAACTCCGCCTCCACCGCTGCCTTCTTCATGCCTTTTCTAACCACCTTCACTTCCAGGCTGCCCGCGGCATATCTAACTTCCTCCAACTTTTCCTCGCCCTCATCCAGCAACAATATCCTGTAGTCCTTGGACACCTTGCCCGCCCAGTGCTTCGCGTCCGCACCGTACCCCTTGTGGGCCATGAGCGCCCGCACCAGTCCGGCCCGCGCCTTCTTGCCATTGCCTCTGGGCCCGCCGCCCATTGCCTCGCCGTAGCTGCTCCAGCGGTACTCCGCCGGATCCGTCACCATCCCCGCTCTAACCGGGTTGAGATCGATGTAGGCTGCCATCGTCCGCGAGGCCATCCCATCCTCCACCAGCACACTCTTGAACCGCGACTCCCACAACGTGCCAACCCGCTCGTGTTTCGCATTGAACCACCGCGAAAACCGCTGCAGCAGCGCCTTCATGAACTCCCCCAGATCGTGCATCCGATAGGTGTAGCTCGCGTGCAAGTCCTTGGCTGCCGCCTCTCCGCCCGCGCCCAATTTCCGGTACTCCGACAAGCGCTTGGCCACCACCGCCACTTCCACCTCGTTGCCACCGGCCCTCAACCGCGCCAACAATTGCTCATCGGAAAATCCACCCACCGGTAGCGGCGGCACTTCCAGCAGCACATGCACGTGGTTGCTCATCAGGCAATACGCCAGCACCCCGCACCCCGAAAAGTTCTCCTGCATCCGCATGAAGGTCCGCAACTTTTCTTTGTCCTCCTTCTCAAACGCAAACCGCCGATCCACCACCCGCGTCACACAGTGATAGATCACAGGCTTCTCCGTCGAATTCTTCCACGGTGCCAGCCACCGCGTCCCTTTACTGTGGTTTCTGTGCTCTTTCATAGTCTTCATGCACCACCCTACAAGCCTTCTCCGACCACGCAACACCTTTTTTTATTATTCGTCTGTGGCCAGATACTGAAATCTGCCTAAATCTGCCTGGTTCAGCTCCGGCAAAAAATCCGGATTTGAACCAGCGCCGGCATCCCTCCGAATCCGGACTTGCCAAAGCGGCCTGATAAGATGAAAACCCCATTTCGCCAAGGGCGGATCCTACAACACCAAGCCACCCCCCGCCACCCGTGAACCATGGCTAACTTCCGCCCGGCCCTGGCTCCGCCAGGTGAACCGCCTCTCATTTTTTTTCGCATCATGCCGCTGGCTGCAACTCAACTCCCGATGCCGACTCCTCTTGCACTTCTCGTGCTGCTCACCTTGGCCACTGCGGGGCTCGGCCAAACCACGCCGGGTGGGAGTTATCGCGCGGCAATGCTCAAGCTCGACGCGGGACAGTGGGCACGTCGCGACGTCGCGCTGGATGTCATGAAGCGCATTCCGGCGGATGCCTCGATGAGCGAAGCGTTGCTGCAATATGTGATTCTGGACACCCAGCTTGCCAAGTGGCGCAAGACCGAAGCGGTCTATCATGAGCGGTGGCACACGCTCGAAGCACAGGTGCTCAACCGGCAGGCGCTGATTCTGCCCGGCGACCGCGACCCACTCGATATCGTGCTGCGCCGCACCAACGCGCTGCTCGCCGACCTCCGCAAGCGAAATGCGCCCCGTCTGGATGCCGAGGCAAGCGCCCTCGCCAGCCTCGCCGCGCGGGCAGGCACCACCGCGGTTGATCAGTTAGATGAACGATGGACCCTCTATCTTGATGCCTGCAAGCTGCGCCGCGGCATCGCCTTCAAAAACCCGCTGCTGAACTTCGACAAGATTCTTTTCTGCACCCACGGTCTCGGCGCCAACCATATCTGCGACCAATACCTGGGCCGGACCCAACGCGCGGGCGGCGGCATTTACGTGCTGGAAAACCCGTTCTCCGCCAACCCGCGGGCACGAAACCTGCTAGATGGCAAGCGGGTCGGCTCCGGCGCGCTCAAAGACCAGCCGCTTGAGGGTGGTGCCTTTCTGTCGCTCGATCTCGACTTTGATGCCGCCACCATCGCGTTCGCCTGGTCGCAGTGCCAGCCGGGCCCGGGCGCGCGCGGCCAACCCTCGCCGGGAACCTCATGGCATCTCTTCAGCGTCGGCGCCGACGGTAACAACTTGCGCCAACTCACTGATGGAATTCACAACGACTTCGACCCGTGCTTCCTGCCCAGCGGCCGCATGGTATTCATTTCCGACCGGCGGGGCGGCTTCGGGCGCTGTCATCCCCGGCCCGTCGAGTCCTACACCTTGCATGGCATGATGCGCGACGGCAGCGATATCATTCCCTTGAGCTACCATGAGACCAATGAATGGCAACCCAGCGTGGACAACAATGGCATGCTGGTGTACACGCGCTGGGATTACGTGGATCGCGATCCGGTGATCGCTCATCACCTGTGGTTGACTTATCCGGATGGCCGCGACCCGCGCAGTTATCACGGCAACTATCCGTCGCAACGGGCGTGGCGGCCCGATGCGGAACTCGCCGCCCGCGCCATCCCCGGTTCATCCAAGTATCTGGCCGTCGCAGCTCCCCACCATGGCCATGCTCTCGGCTCGCTGGTGCTCATCGACCAACAGGTCGAGGACGACAACGCCATGAGCCAGGTCAAACGGATCACGCCGGATTTCCCATTCCCCGAGGTGGAGTCTAACACAAATTGGCGCCAAAAGCCGCCGCTGCCCCCCGAGGACACGAATCGCAACGAGGCGGCCGGCTTCGGCACGCCGTGGCCGTTGGACGAATCCTACTACCTGTGTTCCCACGATCCGCTGGCCAGAAAGCACGGTCTCTATCTCGTCGACGCCTTTGGCAACCGCGAACTGCTGCATCGCGATGAGGGCTTCTGCCATGATCCGATCCCGCTGCGGCCGCGCCCGCGGCCCGCGGCGCTGCCGGTTCTAACAACCGCGGCCAAGGC
>JBILFE010000024.1:0-12788 GCA_044351705.1 Luteolibacter sp.
TCTCGGTGATGAACGTTTACGACAGCGATTTCGAGTGGCCCAAGGGCGCGAAGGTCACCGCCTTGCGGCTGATCCAGATCTATCCAAAATCCACGCCGCTCGTCGATAACCCCAACATGGGCACCACGGCTCAATCGTTAGGCCGCGGGGTGCTCGGCACGGTGCCGGTTGACCCGGATGGCAGCGCCTTCTTCGAGGCGCCGGTCGGCGTGCCGTTCTATTTCCAAGCATTGGGTGCCGACGGTTGTGCCATCCAATCGATGCGCAGCGTCACCTACGTCCACCCCGGGGAAACGCTGAGTTGTCAGGGGTGCCACGAATCCAAAACCAAGCCGAGCGTGCCGCGAGCGCCCAGCGCGTTGCGGCGCGGCCCATCCAAGGTTGTGGCGGAAGTTGATGGGGCGTGGCCGCTGAGTTTCCCGCGTCTGGTGCAACCGGTGCTGGATCGCCAGTGTGTTGCCTGCCATGTGCGGGAGAAGGCGCGTCCGTTGGACGGGGCCAGCGATGCCAAACAACCCCACAGCCGGGCCTTCGCCACGCTGCGTCCGTTTGTCAACTATTGTGGCGGCAGCCAAGGCGTGCACCTGCGACCCTATGCCAGCGGCGGCGGGTCGCGCAGCATTGCCGGCGAGTTTGGCGCCAAGGCCTCGCGCTTGTTCACCCAGATTCTCAGCGATGACAAGCATCGCGATCTACCACTCACTCCCGATGATCGCCATCGCCTCACCCTGTGGATCGATGGCAACGCAAACTTCTTCGGTACCTATCAAGAAGTTGAGGCTCAAAAGCAAGGCGACCTGATCAGGCCTGGCCTGCAATAGATGAGTGTATCTGCCGATGCCTGGTGTCTTATCCGGTTGGGTAACGTGAGAGTGTCACGCAGTGGCATCGCCAACTTCGGTGCGCCGCGCCCCGACCCGTTCGCCCTCAGAATTGGGCTCGACTCAGCGCCGAATCCAATTAAATTGGGCTTTCAGACCCACCCCACGCCGTGCGCTTACTGGTTGTCATTGTTCTCATCCTCGGTCTTGCCCATGCGGCGGAAGTCCGCTCATGGACCGATATACAAGGCCGCAAGGTCGAGGCCAGCCTGCTGCGGGTCGAAGACAAGACCATCATTCTCAAACTCAAGGATGGGCGCGAGATCCCCTATCCGCTGGCAAAATTTTCTGCGGATGACTGCAAGTACGTGGCCGAAAGCCAGGCCGCGGGTGCTACTGAAAAACCCGCCAAGACCACCAAGCCTGGCGAGGACGGCGACAAGACCCTCAATTTTGACGCGCCCTGGCCGGCAGTGATCAAGTTCACCGAGGATCCTGAAATCAATGTTGTGGAAGAAAAGGCTGACAAAAAAAGCTTCATCTATGAAAGCGCCAACTACCGCTACGTTTGCGATGTGCGGCTCAACAAGTCGGTGGTGAAAGGCTTTGCGGTGATGTTTGAGGCCACCTACCTGTATTGTCGGAGTCTGCCCCTCGCGATCAATGACGGGGTCAAAGTGGAGGGCAAACACCAGATCATCCTATTTAAAGAAATTGACGATTATGTCAAAGCCGGCGGTCCACCCGGCAGCGCCGGTGTCTTTATCGGCGGTCGCGGTGTGGTGATGGTTCCGCTCAGCAGTCTGGGCGTCAAACCCGTCGGCAACGGCTACATGCTCGACCGCAAAAAAAACAACAACACCCTCCCCCACGAACTGACCCATCAATTGACACCCAAAGCCTATTTCAAAAAAGGCGCGCTGGGTTGGTTCTCCGAAGGCCTCGCCGAATACGTCGCAACCACGCCCTATCGGTCGGGCACCTATCAAGTGCGTGGCAACCAAAAAGACATCGTGGATTACGTCACGAGCTACGGCAGCAAGGACAAGGGCGGGCGGGCGCTGGGCAACAAAATCAAGCTGCCCTCGCTGAAAACCTTCATGCTCCAAAGTTACGAGGCTTTTCTGCAGAAAACCCAGGTCAGCTATGGCAGCAGCCTGCTTATCAGCACCTATTTTTTCCACATGGACGGTGAAGGTGACGGCAAACGCATCAAGGCCTTCCTCAAGGCACTCCGCGATGGCGCGGAAGACGAAAAAGCCCTCGACACGTTGTTAGACGGGCGCACCTTTGAGAAGCTCGAACAGGACATCGTCAAGACCTGGGGCCGCAAAGGTGTCGACTTCACCTTCGGCAAGGAATGACCTTAGGATGGAAAAGATGCCCATACACGCAATGAATACTGGATTGGGGCGCGGAGTGGGCACACAATCGGCGCGTGAGTGCTGCTGCTGCTGCTGGATTTTCAATGCCCCCGGAATGGATGCCGCAATGCGCGGTGTGGTTGTCGTGGCCGGTGAATGACCCGCGCCACTGGGGCGGGGCGAAGCAAGCGCTGATATGGGCGAAGTTTGCGGAGATTGCGGCGGCCATTTCGCGGTTTGAGCCGGTGCGGATCAATGCGCCCGGGGCCGACCACGCGGCGATTGCGGCAGCCTGCAACCTGGCGCGGGCGGTGCCGGAGCGGATCGAATTGTTTGACCACCCGCACAACGATGTGTGGTGCCGGGATCACGGACCGATCTTTGTGAAACACGCCCACACCGGTGAGGTGGCCGTCACCGATTGGTTATTCAATGCCTGGGGGGGGAAATTTTTTCCGTGGGATCTGGACGACGCGATGCCTGGGCGGATAGCGGCGGCACTCGGCATGCGTCGTTTCGAGGGCGGCATGATTTTGGAGGGTGGCGCGGTCGAGATCAACGGTGCGGGGCAATTGCTCACGACGGAAGCGGTGTTGCTCAATGCCAATCGCAATCCTGAGCTGTGCCGCGGCGATATCGAGCAACGCCTGCGGGATGGCCTCGGGGTGGCGGACATTCTCTGGTTGCGACGGGGAATCGAGGGTGACGACACGGATGGTCACATCGATGATGTGGCGCGCTTCGTGGATCCGCAGACCGTGCTGGCCTGTGTAGCGCGCGATCACAACTCACCTAACAGGCCGGTTCTAGCGGAGAACCTGGCCCGTCTGAAAGCCTTCCCAGGCCCCCACGGGCGGCCCTTTGAGGTGTTGGAAATCCCGCTGCCGGAGGCCTGCGAGGTGACCGGTTGGCGGCTCCCGGTCTTGCCGGCGTCCTATGTGAATTTCCTCATCGTCAATGGCGGCGTGCTGGTGCCGACCTTCCGCCAAACCAAAAACGACGAGCGTGCGCTGGGCCTGCTGCGGGAAGTATTCGGCAGCCGCGAGGTGTGCGGCATCGATTGCCTGGATCTGGTTGAGGAAGGCGGAACCTTGCACTGCATCTCCCAACAACAACCCGCTTGAACCCCGCAAATCTGTAGTTGGCGAATCGCGGATTCTGCTCTATTCTTGCGCGTGACCATCGGTCCTTCCACTCCTGATTCACCCATCCAATTGCAGGGGCACTTGCTGTTAGCCGCACCGTCGTTGCGGGATGGCACCTTTGACCACTCGGTCATCCTGTTAGCCAATCATTCGCCGGCGGACGGGGCCTTTGGACTGATCCTCAATCATCCCACCGGGCGCGTGGTGGCGGATTATCTGACGGACAAGGATTTCGGCCGGCTGAATCGGATTCCCGTCCACGATGGCGGACCGGTGAGCCGCGATCACCTGACATTTTCAGCGTTCTGGTGGAGCAAAAAAAGCGGCTTCCGGTGGGCGATCCGCATCGCCGTGGAAGAAGCTCTCAAACACTCGCGGCGCCCGGGCACGATCGTCCGCGCCTTCGTCGGCCACTCCGGTTGGAGTCCGGGCCAACTCGAAAAGGAATTGCGGCGGGATTCCTGGATCACCACCCGGCCGGTGCCGGAGTTGCTAGGCGCGGACCTTGACAGCAGCCTGTGGTACGCAATCCTGCGTCATCTCTCGCCGTTCCATCGCATCCTTGCTGAAGCTCCTGCCAATCCCGTGCTCAACTAGCCGCCAATTTTTCCCATTTCTTCTTCCCATCCGTGACCCATACACCGCTCCAATTCAGTTCCATTGATGAAATTTCCGTCGAAATTGCCGCAGGACGGCTGGTGATCGTGGCGGATGATCCGTCCCGTGAAAATGAAGCCGATCTGATCGGATCCGCCGCCTTGTGTAGCGCCGACATGGTCAACTTCATGGCCGTGCATGGCCGCGGCTTGGTGTGCGCCCCGCTCAGCGTCGAACGCGCCGCCATCCTCGACCTGCCGCAAATGGAACAACGCAACCGCGAGGGCCAGAAAACCGCATTCACCATCAGCGTCGATGCCGCCTCTGGAATCAGCACCGGCATTTCCGCCGCCGACCGGGCGCTGACCATTCGTTTGTTAGCGGATCCCTCGGTAGGTCCCGAGGCTTTTGTCAAACCTGGCCATGTCTTCCCGCTGCAAGCACGCCCCGGCGGGGTGCTGCGCCGCGCCGGACATACCGAAGCCGCCCTGGATCTGGCCCGTCTCGCCGGGCTGCCTCCGGCCGGCGTGATTTGTGAAATCATGAATGACGATGGCACCATGGCCCGCGTTGGCCATCTCGGCGCCTATCAGCAACGCCATGGCCTCAAAGCCTGCACCATCGCCCAGCTCATCCAATACCGCCGCCGCTCCGAAAAGCTGGTGCACCGTGAGCAAACCATCGCCATGCCCACCGCCTTTGGCGATTTTGACTGCCACCTTTACTGCATCGACACGGACTCATCGCACCATTTGGCACTCACCCGCGGGCCGATTGACCCGGAAGCGCCGACCTTGGTGCGGGTGCATTCCGAATGTCTCACCGGGGATGTGTTTCATTCCCAGCGCTGCGATTGTGGCGACCAACTGGCCGCCGCTCTTGAGCAAATTGCCAAGGAAGGCGGCGTACTGCTCTATCTCCGGCAGGAGGGACGCGGCATCGGCCTGCCTGCCAAAATCCACGCCTACAAACTCCAAGAACAAGGACTCGACACCGTCGAAGCCAATGAAAAACTCGGCTTCGGCGCGGACCTGCGCGATTACGGCATGGGGGCCCAAATTCTCTGCGACCTCGGCGTGCGGCGCATCCGCCTGCTCACCAACAATCCAAAAAAAGTGATAGGACTGCAAGGGTATGGTCTGGAAATCGTCGAGCAAATCCCGATCCAAATCGCTGCCAACCCGCACAACGAAAAGTACCTCGCAACCAAGCGCCTCCGCATGGGGCATCTGCTCTAGCGAAATGACCCAAGCCGTGAACAACGTAGTCCCGGACTTTAGTCCGTTCTTCCTTCTGCAACGTAGTCCCGGACTTTAGTCCGTTCTTCCTTCTGCAACGTAGTCCCGGACTTTAGTCCGTTCTTCCTTCTGCAACGTGGTCCAGGACTTTAGTCCGTTCTTTCGACTCCTATGTCTTAACTAAGTATTGCGTTTTTTGCGCGACTCCTACACCCTTGGCGCATGGAACTCGATCTTCTCGACGTCCAATTCGACCTCCACCACATCCAACCGCGCGAGCTTGAGGAAGCTCTGGAGGATCCTTTTGGCGTGCGCTTCTTGCCTGACAACGAACGCCAGGACGGCGCCGCGCGCTATTACGCTTTGGGTCGGAGCGTGGCGGACCGCCACTTGTTTGTCGCCTTCTGGACTGATGGCAAAGTCATCCGTGTCGTCGCCGCGCGTGAAATGGCGGATAAGGAACAACGCTTTTACGCCCGCAAATATGCCGAATTCCACTGACATGCCCCAACCCATGCAAGCCATCGCCCGCTGGGCGGATATTCCCGAGTTCAGCGATGAGGCCGCCGAAGCCCGCTTTTGGGAATGCCACGAGCTGGACAGCCGGCTCATGGCCAGCTCAGTGCATGAGGCCAATGCGCGTGAATCGACGACCATCACGCTGCGCTTCGACCCGCGGATGCTATCGCGCATCAAGCGCATTGCGCGCTCGCGCTTTCTCAACTACCAGTCGATGATCAAACAATGGCTGGCCGAACGGCTGGAAGAGGAAATGCGCAAACCCTGAGCATGTTCCGCCTCCCCCGCAACCCACGGCTCTGGCTCGGCTGCTTCGCCTTATGGCTCGGCATGCTGTGGGTGCTCTCCGCCAGCCATCCCACATTGCCTAACGCCCCGAGCATCCCCCACTTCGACAAGCTCTGTCATGCGGGCTACTTTTTCGGTGGTGGCGGCCTGCTGAGCGCCTTCTTGTATTGCCGGACCCCCGGCACCCCTAACTGGCGCAGCCTCATCACCCTGGCCGTCATCTGCCTGGCGCTGCTCGGTTGGCTCGATGAATACCACCAAACATTCACTCCCGGCCGCAGTGGCAATGACTGCTGGGACTGGCTGGCAGACGTGTTAGGAGCACTTGCCGGCGCCCTGGTTTTCAAACGTCTGCGGTATCTCATCCGGGATGCGTGAGCAAATCCTCTTCATCCTTGATAGTTACTTGCTTCCCCAAAATTTTCACCGGCAGCGCAACTTGCATTGGCATTTCCGGTTCATATCGGCATGCTCGGCGCGTCAAGTATCGCACGACCTATAATCCTCACGATGGAGGCCGACCCCACGCCAGCCCAATCCGATGAAAACACACTTGATGTCGCCCTGATGGTCCGCATCGGGGCGGGCGATCATGCGGCGTTTCGCTCCTTGGTTGAACGCCACCAGGACGCTGTCGTCGGCACCGTCGCCAAGATGCTTGGCAATGCCGCGGAAGCGGAGGATATTTCCCAGCAGGTTTTTTTGCGTTTATGGCGCCATGCCAAGCGTTATCGCCCGGACGCCAAATTCACCACCTATCTGTTCACCATCACCCGCAACCTGGTTTTTAACGAGACCCGGCGGCGGCGGCGGCACAAGGAAGTATCGATGGACGAAAGCGAAGGATTTGCGAGCGTCCAAGTGGCGACGGGTTTTGCCAGCCAACCGGACTCTGAATTGCTCCAAGCCGAACTGCAACGCACCGTGGATGCCGCCATTGCGGCGCTGCCGGAAGCCCAACGACTGGCGGTGGTGCTGCGTCGCTACGAGCAAATGCCCTACGAGGAAATTGCCCCGGTGCTCGGGCTCTCGGTCTCCGCCGTCAAGAGTTTGCTGTTTCGCGCCCGCACCACCCTGCGCGAGTCGCTCAGCAAATTCCTCGCGGAGTGAGGGGCGTGGCGCGTCCGATTGGGCGCGTGAATTGCATTCCCAAAGGGGCTTTGGCATGGCATGTTGCCCGTGTCATGCGTGTTGCTGTCATCAATTTGGTGGGACTGTCCCGCTCGCTGCTCGGGCCTCACATGCCCGGGCTCACCGCGTTTGCGCGAAACCACGGCTTGCAGTCGCATACGCCGGCATTTCCCGCCGTAACCTGCACCGCCCAATCATCCATTCTAACCGGCACCCCCCCCGCGGCCCACGGCATCGTGGCCAATGGCTGGTACGACCGCGAGTCCGCCGAAGTGAGGTTTTGGAAACAAAGCAACCACCTGGTGCGCGGCGACAAACTCTGGGACATCCTGCGCCGCGAAATCCCCGGCTTCACCTGCGCCAAGTTGTTCTGGTGGTATAACATGTATGCCACGGCGGATTTTGCCATCACCCCGCGTCCGCTCTATCCGGCAGACGGGCGCAAGGTGTTCGACATCCACACCCAGCCGATGCTGATGCGCGAAGCACTCAAGCGCGACCTCGGGGAATTCCCATTTCCCGCCTTCTGGGGACCGGCCGCCGGCATCGCCTCATCCGAGTGGATCGCCGCCGCCGCCAAGTGGATCGAAGCCACCCACACGCCCACCCTCAGCCTGGTCTATCTGCCACACCTCGATTACCCGCTGCAGAAATTCGGCCCGCGGGCCCCGCAAATCCCCGCCGCGCTCGCCGCCATCGACCGTGTCGCCAGCGACCTGATTGATTACTACCAATCTCGTAATATCCGCGTGCTGGTGCTGTCCGAATACGGCATCTCCGCAGTCAGCCGCCCGATCCACCTCAACCGCTTGTTCCGCCACCACGGCTGGCTCCAGCTCAAGAACGAACTCGGACGCGAAACCCTCGACTGCGGCGCTAGCAGTGCCTTTGCCATCGCCGACCATCAGATCGCCCATGTCTACGTCAATGATCCCACTCTGCGGCCGGCCGTGCGTGAATTGCTAGAAAACACCCCCGGCATCGCCGAGGTCCGCTCGCCGGCGCTATCATGGGGCCCCGGCATCGCCACCCAACGCGCCGGCGACTTCATCGCCATCGCCGCGCCGGACGCCTGGTTCACCTATTACTTTTGGGATGACGACAGCGTCGCGCCCGATTACGCCCGCACCATCGATATCCACCGCAAGCCGGGTTATGATCCGTGCGAATTGTGGCTGGACCCGCGCCTGGCCATGCCAAAATTCCACATCGCCAGATTCCTGCTCAAAAAGAAACTCGGCTTGCGAGGTTTGTTGGAAGTGATCCCGCTGGACGCCACCCTGGTGGGCGGGTCGCACGGCCGCGACCAAGTGCCGGAACCCGAGCGCCCCGTCTTGTTAGGTTCGGCCTACCCGGTCCACACCGCCACCGACGTGCACCACGCCATCCTGGATGCCGTGCGGGCATGACACCGGGTTTGTTTCTTTGCGGGGTCAATGCGCCCATATGGGAAGACAGGAGAAGTTCCGCGGGGACACAAAGCGTGGGTTGACAGAATTCACAGCCACCCGCATGGTGCGTCCGCTTTGCCCCATCCGACATGATTTTCAAGAGTCTCTGCCGCCACGCCGAAATCGGCGCCAATTCCTATTTGCTAGAAACCACCACGGCGCGGATCGTGATGGACGCGGGCATGCACCCGAAACACGAGGGGGCCGAGGCCATCCCGCATTACGAGATGGTGGCGGATGGCAGCATTGACGCCGCCATCATCACCCACTCCCATCTCGACCACGTGGGGACGCTGCCTGTTTTATTGGAAGCGCAACCACAGGCCAAGGTGTTCCTAACCCAGGAGACCGCGGATCTGGCGCTGGCGTTGCTGCACAACTCGGTCAACGTGATGCAGTCCAAACGCCTGGAACTGGGTATTACCGAGTATCCGCTGTTTGAGCACCGGCAACTCGACGACTTGAAAAAATCCTTTGAGCGGCGCGGCGTAGAGCGGCCGTTTGACGTCGATGCCGCAGGCGGCATCCGCGCCACCTTCCATGACGCCGGACACATCCTTGGCTCGGTGGGAGTCACCCTCGAAGCCGAGGGCAAGCGCATCTTTTACACCGGCGATGTGAATTTTGAAGATGCCAGCTTGCAAAAAGGCGCGCTCTTTCCTGAGGCACCGCTGGACGCCCTGATAGTGGAGACCACCCGCGGCAATCATGTTAGAAGAATGGATTACACCCGGCAGGGCGAGGAGGACGCGTTTGCGGAGGCCATCGGGCGCGTGCTGGCGCGCAAAGGCTCGGTGCTCATTCCGGTGTTTGCCATCGGCAAAACCCAGGAAGTCCTCGCGATGCTCCACCGCTTCAAAAAACATCACCTCATCCCGAAGAAAACCCCGGTCTATATCGGCGGACTGAGCACGAAAATGACCCATATTTTCGATAATTACAGCGAGGTGTCGCGCCGCAAAATGCCCGGCTTTGATTTTCTAACAGACATGGAGCTGGCGGCCAGCGACCGCAAACACCGCGGTCCCATCCCATTCACGGCCGGCTGCATCTATGCATTGTCCAGCGGCATGATGACGGAAAAAACCGTTTCCAACAATTTTGCCCGGCAAGGCGTGTTGGAAAACAAGCGCCACGGGTTGTTTTTCGTGGGTTACGCGGACCCCGCGTCCCCGGGCGGCCGAATTCGCGAGGCCAAGCCGGGTGAGGAGGTGTTGCTGGACCCGGCCTATCCGCCCGTGCCGCTGCGCTGCGAAATGCGGGTGTTTGACTTCAGCGGGCACTCGACGCGTGAGGCCATCGCGGATTACATCGTGAAAGTCCGCCCGAAAAAGACTTTTTTGGTGCACGGCGATGAGCCAGCCATCGAATGGTTCCGCCAGGAAATCCAGCGCCGCCTGCCGGATACCGAGGTCATCGTCCCGGCTCCCGGTGAGGCTCACGTCGTGTGAGGCCTGATGCCTATGGCCGCGTGGCTCAGGGCACCAGGGAATTCAGATCCGTCGCCGGCGCCATCGTGAAGACGGAGCGGACGTGTTTGTGAGTCGTGGAGATCGAAGTCGTGAGGGTGCCGCTGTAGTTGGTGTTAGACGCACTCGCCACCTTGGCTTCAATATAGCGCGGCCCGTCAGACCACGCGTCGAACTCGAACACATATGACTTTCCCAGGACCAGCGGCAGGCCCGTTTGCTTCAATTGGATTTGGGCGGTGGCGGTGCCAGCACCTGTGATCGCACAACTGCTGTAGCCACCGCTGACGGCCCAGGTGGCAGCCGCCGGAGTGGTGACCGACCACGCCCACGGACCGGTGCCAGTGGCGAAATCCCCGTTAGAGAGCATGTTCTGGCCGGGTTTGGAGTTGTTGGCGACGACGCTTTCCTCATTGGAAAAGGCACCTTCGACGCCGTTAGGGTTGACGGCGGCGACGCGGAAGTAATAGCGCTGGCCCTTGGTCAGGTTGGTGAGTTGCTGCATGGTCGTGGTGGGGGTGGCCAGCAGGGTGGTCGGCTGCGGCGTGGTGCCGCCGTATATGCGGTAGCCAGCCACGTTAGTGTCGCCGAACTGGTTGAAGAGCAACGTCACGTTGTCGGCATCGGCCTCAACAATCAGATAGGGCTTGAGCGCCACCCCGTGCCATGGGCAGCGCCAGACCCGATAGGTTTCATACTGGTTGATCCAGTTCATCTCAAACGCCTTGGTGCCGTCGGGGCGAATCTCGGTGAGTTTGGGCAGATTGCCGATGGCACAGTTGATCAGGGTGTTTCCGTTAGGCAGGCGTTGGGCGTTGCCCATGTACCACGCGAACAAGCCTGTCATCGGTGTCGCGGGGTATTGCCAGACGAGCGTGGCGGTCATGGGATTGGTGTTGGGATTCAACTCGTATTCGACGGCGCGTGAGACTTGGGGTCCGTGTCCGTTGCCGTTGTCAAAGAGCGTGTAGCGGTTGTTGCCAAGCGACCGGATGGCATGCTGGCAAGTCGGGCCATGCAGCGGATCATTGACAAAGGTGAACTGGTTGTGCACGCCGCCCAGCCGCCAGATGACTTCGCCCGAGTCCACGTTGATCTTGGTCACCTCACTGAGGTTGCTGCTCGACAGCAGGAGGTGGCCGTCGCTATCCACCGCAATCGCATTCATGTGGGGAAACTCACCGGGATTGGTGGGGGTAACCAGGAATTGTTGGCCCGCCACATTGAGGTGGTCCCAGGCCCGCCATTGGAAGATGAGTTCGCCTTGGGGGGTGAATTGCTGGAGGCTGGTTTCGTTGACGCTGGCGTTGGTGTTGCCGCCGGCCATGTAACGGCTCAAGTCCACGCTCGTGGGTTGTCAGCAAATGAGGAAATACGTTCCATCCGCGTGCATTTGCAGTTCGTGTTCATCCATGGCGTAACCGTTGACCGGATAGTAGCTGGCAACTTCCTCGTAATGGTTGTTGAGGCCGATATGGCGCGACCACCCGGTGTGGGTCACCATGGTCAACATGCCGTTAGGCTGGACTTTCATGTCGAGCCGCCGGTCGGACGTCCGCAGATACCAAACGGGCGAGCCGGCATTGTCGAAAATCACGTTGTAGCGCTGGGCGCTGGTATGGTTATTGGCGAAGATCAAGCCCGCATCCGGGTTGTCGTTAATCGTGATGTTGATATGCGGGAAGTCGCAGGGGACGGACACTCCGTTAGGCATGACCCCGGATTTGCCCGGCGTTGCCACTGGAGCATTGGCCATGGGTCGCGTCGGTAACGGTGCCAGAGCCACCGGGCCATCGGCGGGCGGCATCGGAGTGGGATTTTCCTCCGGTTCGGCAGGGGTCCCGTAACTTTCCGGGGCCAGCGCCGCGGTGCTCGCCTTGTCGTCAATGGCAAGTGCCTGGGTGGCATCCGGCATGTGGGCGGAGATCATGAACTGGTATTGATACGGCTCGCCGCCGCCTGCGGGCAGTTGCGGGGCCAGATGCACCGTGACCGATTCGTTGGCTTGGAAGGGGACCTCCATTTCGAAAATGACCGTGCGGTTATCGCCGGCAATTTTTGTCTGGCCGGCGTGATGGCCACTACTCGCCCCGCTCACCTCAATGAACTGCGACAAGTTGGTGACCAGCGATGGGGATATATCCTTGAAGCGCACCAACACGAATTTCGTCTTTGTCGAGGTGTATTCTGCTCCGGGCAAGGGCGAAAGATACAGATAACCGAGGTTGCGATAATCTCCCGTATCCGCCCGCGCCCCTGCCGCTGCCAGCAACAAGCTGCCCAGGGTGGCTAAAATTCGGTGGCGACGCTTCACTGGGTTTCAGGGGTGAGAGGAAATCTGGATTCAGCCGAGCCACGGCGTCGCAAGTTGCCAGTGCCCATCCAGCATGTCAAGGCGTGAAAACCGGGCTGTTGTCTCGCATGCCGCGCAGAAATATAATGCCTTACATTACATTGTTGACTGCGGCAGTTATATGCGGTTCCCTTGCTGAATGAAAACAGCAGCAGTGGAGAGGATGGATGCGACGGTGGAAGCCAAGCCACGAGTGCTCTCGCCCTTGGAACGGATAGAGTTGCCGACGGGTGCCTGCCTCGGACGGGTGTTTGCACGGGGCTGGAAAGGGACGCGCCAACGGATTGTGGTGGGCCCGGCGGAGGGGGCGAGCTATCACATCATGAGCCGCACCGCGGGCGGCGAACGCCTTCTCGGGGACACGGAAAAAGAAGCGCTGCGCCGCCTGATGTGGCGCTTGGCCCGCTTCAGC
>JBILFE010000165.1:0-7085 GCA_044351705.1 Luteolibacter sp.
TCCGCCGCTTCAATGACCTCGGCCTCGTCGTCCATATCACCGAGCTCGACGTGTGGCTGCCGACCCAAGTCACTCCCGAGCATCTCCAACAACAGGCGGCCATTTATCGCAACGTCTTCGAAACCGCCCTTGCAGCGCGCAACTGTCCCGCTGTTTTGCTGTGGGGGTTTACCGACCGCTACTCGTGGGTTCCCGGCACCACCGGCGGCACCTTCGATCATGCCTTGATCTACGACCGCGATTATCGCCCCAAGCCGGCTTATGCCGCCATCGCCGCCGCTCTGGGCTGAAAAACAAACCCGTGGCCTCCCGGCCGCACCCGCTCATGGCGCCCTGACTTTGAGATCCTGCGCCTTGTCGATGGTGGAGTCCGGTACCGGCCCCAAACCTAACAGATCAAGCGCGAGATTGGCAGCGTCGCCATTGCGGACCGGCTGGCTGCCGGTGTAGGCAGGATTGGCCGAGGGTTCCGGGCAGGCGCGGCGGGTCGCATTAATGGCATAAATGTCGCCGCCGGCGGCCACCACCCCAGGCCCCCAGACGTAAAACGGGATGGTGAAATCCAGTGGGTTTTGGGTGTCGCCATGGGTCTTGTCATGACCGCCGTGGTCGGCGGTTAGAATAACCGCGGTGTTGCCTTTCAGGGTGGGGTTGTTTTCCACCAGTTGGAGGATGTTGCCGATCGCCTTATCCACGCTTTTGAGAGTGGTGGCGAAGGCGCTCGTGGGGTCGGTGGACCATCCGCTGGCGTGGCCGCTTGCATCCGGGTCTTGATAGTGTAAAAACACGTAATGATATGGGTCGGCGCTCATCGCCGTAATGAAATCGTTGGTTAGATCCGCCGCCTTGATGCCCGCCACCACCTTGTCATAGTCAATCTTGTCACGGCCGTTGTCCGGACCCGTGAGGTCCGCCGCGCCGCTGCTGGCACTGTACGATTGCTGGAACACGCTGAACTTGGATTTGCCCGACCAGATGGCTGTGCGCAGACCGTGGTCGTGGGCGACGTCGAAGCCACTGGCGACGTAGGATCCTTTATTAGATGCGAGCGTGTCCGTGGGCAGCGGATCTTTGTTGGACGTCCAGCCGTGGCCGCCGCCGCCAGTGACACCGCGGCTGGTCATCATGGTCACATGGTTAGGCAGGGTGATGGCATAGTTGGCATCATTGCGGGCGTTGAGCGTGCCGACGCCTTCGGTTTGGAATTTCTTGAACGCTTTCAATTCATTGGCGAGGCCGCCGGCCAACAGGGGTTTGACATGTTCCGAGCCCATCCCATCCACACTGATGACAATGACATGCCGCGCTTGAGCGCGGGCGGTTGGGGCGGCTGGGGCGGCTGGGGCGGCTGGGGCGGCTGGGGCGGCTGGGGCGGCTGGGGCGGCTGGGGCGGCTGGGGCGGTTGGGGCGATAGAGACCGGTTGTGGGGCGCTGCTGCCGCTGCCAGCCGCATCCTTGGCCAGCGCATACCACTCGTAGCGCGCGCCTGGATCCAACCCGTTCCAGATCCAACTTGCCGCCGTCCCGCCCGCCGCAACACTCACGCTGCCGAGGGACTGCCAGGCCGGGGCCGCTGACTGCATGTTGTACGGCAAGCTGAACTGGCTGTTCGCATCGGTCTCGAAGCCGGAGGTGACCGGCGTGAGCGGGTTGGCCACCTGATAGGTCCTGGCGCTGATTGTATTGTTAGCCGGGGAGAACACGTAATAACGCAGCCAGCCGTCGCCGCCATTGGGGCGGCTCTGATAGTCCTGCAGCAGGGAGTAAACCGTGCGCCCCTCGAACACATCGGCACGCTGCCCTTCTCCGGCAACATGCCCGCCGAGCAGCAGGAAAAGATTGGCATTGCCCTTCAGCGCGTCGTAGATCGCCTGCCCCTGGGCACTGAAACTTGCCGGGTTTCCGGTATTGACCATCCAATGGCTGGTGACGATGGCGCGCCGGTTCGCATTGGCCTTGAGCAACCCGTCAGCCCAGTCGAGCACCGCCTGGTAGCTGGCCACAGGCCCCGCGTTGTACTGGAGGTGGATCATGATGAAATCCAGGCCGCTGGCGCTGAAAAGTTGATAGTTGTTGTTATTGTTAGACCCGTGGTGACCGCCATAGTAACCGCGCCCGCGGAAGCGCTCGGCCCCGAAGTATTGATTGAAAACCGCAGCCGCCAGATCGCCGTCGTGATTGCCCGGTGCCACGCCCCACGGGATGCCGGACTCGCGTTGCGTCGCGGCCTGGCTTTCAAGTTTTTTCATGGCCGTGTCGGCCACCATCCACTCTGCCGGTTTGGCGTAGGTATTGACGATGTCGCCCAGGTGGCTGACAAAGGAGATGTTGAGACGCTCGCGGTTATCGACGATCCATTGGGTTTGGGCGAAATAGGTGGCGGCCCGCCGGACCTCGAGGTTTTCTGAGTAGAACTGGGTGTCCGGCAACGTCACCAGCGCGAAGTCTGGACCCGCCACTGCGGTCGCGGCCTTGCGCCCGTAGAATGTCACGGTCGTCGCATCGCCCTCAGGATCGGCGATGCTCACGCGCAATCGCGCCGCGGCGCCGTCACCACCGGCGCTGGCGAGGGCCGTGACCACCGGCGCATGGTTCGGCATGGCCGTGGCGGGCATCGCGCTCAGCACCAGCAGACTCGTGAGAAGGTGGCGCAGGCATGACCGCCAGCGGCGAGCGGCCCGCAACGTGCATGCGTCATCGCCGCGCGCGCGTCTATCGTGGTTTGGCGGATTAGTGGTGTTAGACTGGATGGGTTGGATATGGGTCATCGCTGCAACGGTCGATAGCGCATCGGGCGTTGGCGGCAAAGCTCAAAGTTCGGCCCGACAGCCCCCGGATGCAGCCTACAGGGTGCCGGACAAAAAAGTTAAAGCCCATGTTCAAGCGCGAAGCCAAGGCAGGGCCCTTTCTCCGAAAGGTCCGGCGGATGGCGGGTCAAGGTTCTTGGAAGCGTGGTGCGTTCCGGGTGGGTGCCACGCTGCCAACCGGACCGTTCGGAGAACGGTCCCTGCCTGAGGCAAGCCACCGTTCAGAATCCCGTAACGCCACAACCCACCCGACCACTAACTTTTTTGTCCGGCACCCCAGCCTGCACCCGGCCGATATTTAGGATTGACTGCCATAATGGGTGTGCATCAGCCTCCGCCGACCTTTCTGCCGATGCACACCATGATCCAACGCCTTTTTCTTTTCACACTGCTTTGCAGTGGGTCCGTTGCAGCAGCCACCACCCTTGGCACCGAAGAATCCAGCCCGTTGAAGCGCTGGGCCTTCGAATATGGCGTTGCCTTCATGACCTCCAACACGATCGATGAGGTGGTCTTGATGAAGAGCAATATCGCCAACGGACCCGCCGGCGGGGAGATCCACCTGCTGACCGCCTCCTATGCGCTGGCCGAGCCGACCTTGTACCTGGGTGATAGTGCATACAAGCCACTGCTAGAGCTGCCGCTTACCCTGGGTATCGTCGACGAGAATAGCCGTTCGCCGTTTCTCAATTACAGTGTTTCGTTCCAGGTCCGGTGGCGGGATTTCCCCTGGAACCATGTGATTAAGACCAGCATGGCGATGGGCGTGGGACTGGCTTACTCCGAACATATATTCCTCATGGATGAGATCAATCATGCGGACAAATATCGCTCGCACGTGAAATTCAACTGGCCGATCCAGCTCGCGCTGTCACTGCCGCAATACCCGGAGCATCAACTCACGCTCTTCATCATGCATCAGTCCGGCGGTTGCATGTTTGACCGCGGCGGCGTCAATGATGTGGGATTCGGCTATCGCTACTCGCTGTGACGTCCGGAATGTTAGGGCGGCAACAACTCCGGATAGCGACGCCGGATGAGCGCTTGCTCTTGTTCCGGCAATGAGGCCAGCGGCACCGGCTTGTCCTGCTGGCGCAGGCCTTTTTGATTGATCCGGTTGATCAAACTCCAGTTGCGGCCCTGGCCTTGCGGCTCGTGCGCGGTCAGATCGTAGCGGGTGAAGTCGATGACCGATTCCGCACCCTGCGCCTTCCAATCGCGCATCAGCGCGAGCCGGAAATCCCGGTTCATGAACCAGCGGATTTCCAGGTTTTCCTCCGAACCTCCGAAACCACTGCCGCGCGCGACAAAGCGGTAGTCTAACTTGGCATTGTCCTTGTAGGCTTCACGCCAGGCCAAGCCGAATTCGCCCTGCGTCACACACTGCGCACCGGGCCAGCGTTGGCGGAGCGCCTGCAAGTACTTTGTTAGATACTGCAACGAGTCCTTGATGCCCTGGCGCTCGAATTGCTTCACCAGGCACAACTCCCAACAATTGGTGACCCAGCCGAAGCCGTTGCGCTCATAGCCATTATCGAAGTGCTGGGCGGTGGTCGCCAGCATGTGGCCCACGCCACCCTCCTGCGTCCCGCGGCCCTGCGCCAGCGTTTCGATCGGGCCGACCCCCATGCGGCTGTTGTAGGCTTTGGTGGCGCCGGGGTGGCGCGCGCTGATGAAGTCGCAGGTCCATCCGTCGAGGTTTACACAGTCGATGAAGTCGTCCTTGCCTTGGGCCGGCTTGCAAAAATGTTCGCGGCTGGGGTAATAGGGGTAGTTGATGGACCCTTCGCCATCGCCGTTGTCGATGGCATATTGGCTCCAGATATTGCCCTGGCAAACATGGATGTCTTCCTGCTCCGCCAGGTAGCGCAGGTTCTCGGCGGTTAGATAGCCGGCCACCACGCTGCGCGGCCGGTAGCCGCCGCCGACCATCTGGGAAACCCTTTCCAAGGCGTCGTGCAGGTCCTTGTTGATCTGCTCGCGGGTGTTATAGACATTGGCGAAATACCCGCCCGGAATGAAGGTGATCTCATCGCCATACTTTTGGTGATAGCCGATGACCTGCTCGCGAATCGCCTTGTAGTTAGGCCGTTGGTCCTGCAGCGCCAGCCAGCTCATCGCCCAGGTCATCCGCGCGCCGGGCCAGCCGAGTTCTAACGCGTCACGCAGCGCCCGCACGGCTTCCGGCGTGTGGTCGTTGCCTTCGTCCTCGCCGGCGTTGCGGTTGCGGGTCACCTCGATCTGATTGACCCGGATCACTGTGTTGAAGGTGAAAAACCGCTTGCCCATGAGCGGCGGCAGGCCACCGGCGGGTGTGGCCGCTGCGGCGGCAGGCCCGCCAGCCGTGGCACGGCCGGCCCAGCCTGCCAGCGCGGCACCCGTGGCGGTCATCAGAAACTGGCGGCGGTCGCTTGTCATGTGTCGGTTTTATCCGCCTTTGTCCGTCACTTCCAGTTCTGTTAGTTGAAACGAATTGGAAAGGCTTAGGGTTTGATTTCGAGGGTGATTTCCTTGCCGGCGGTGAGTGTGACCTGTTGGCTGGTGCCGCGGGCGTCGAGGCGCAGCGTCTGATCCAGGGCGGAGAGCAGGCTGACCTGGATGAGGTTCTGCTGCCACTTCAGCCGGGTGATGGTGATTTGGCCGCGGCAGAGAACGCCTTGGATTTCGCCGGCGGGCCACGCGGCGGGCACGGCTGGCAGCAATTGGATATGGCCGGGATCGGAGGCCACCAACATTTTGATGATGACCGCCGGCATGCCACCGCTGATGTCCATGTTGAAGAGGGACTTGTGATTGTGCATGGAGGCCAGGTTGTTGAGCCAATAGCGGTTCACCAATGGGATCAGGGATTGATAGGCCAGGCCGGGTTCGCCGAGGCTGGTTGATGCCTGGCCGAGTTGCACCAACCCGAATGACATGAAGCCCGAGGTGTTGCCACTCCAATGGCGAGTGAGTTTGAGTTCGATCATGCGTGTGAAGGCGGCCTTGAGGCTGGGGGTGTTGGCGATCTCGTCGGGGATGCCGTCATAAAGCGCATAGAGTTGCGATGAATGCCGGTGATTCAGGTCGTCGGTGAGTTTCGGGGTGGCCCACTCCTTGACGTAGCCTTCCTCACTGATGAGGTAATCCGGCATTTTCGTCAGCATGGATTTCCACAGCGGGATTTTGTCGCGGTTGGTGCCCAGGGTCTCCGACGCCTTGATCAGGTTGTTGAACAGCTCCTTGGCTGCGGCGATATCCATGGTGGCGTTGAAGGTGCCCTGGGAGTGGGTGTTTTTCGGGAAGTTTTCAGGGGACTGGGTGGGGGAGAACACATATTTGCCATCTGCCCCGACATACAGGTAATCCTCGAAAAACAACCCCGCTTTTTGCATGAACGGCAACGCGTGTTCTGCCAGGAATTTCCGGTCTCCCGTGTAGAGGTAATAGTCATAGAAGAAGTGGGCGGCCCAGGCGGCGCCGCCGACCCAGAAGCCGCCGGCGAAATCGGGGGCCAGGGCGTTGTTGAAGCCGTTGGTGGTCGAGCGTGATGGCAGCACCACACCGCGCGCGCCAAACATGTGTTTGGCATTGATTTCCAGCCATGGCACGATCGACTCGATATAGGAAGTGTAGGCCAGCATCAGTTCCGGGGTGTTGCCCATCAAGGTGCTGGCAATGGCGGAGGGCACATTGCCATTGTGGGTGTAGTCGCTGGCCCAGCCGGGGACATAGGTGCCGCCCCACAGTCCCTGCAAATTCGGCGGGAGTTCGCCGGTGGCGGAAATGATGTTATATCTTCCGGCATCGAATTCCTTTTCGATCAGGGCATTGTTGAGTTGTTGATTGGTGGACTTCGCCAGCAGTTCCTCGGTGGTGAGCTGGCGGTCATTGCCGCCTCCCAGATCCATGCGCACGCGGTTGAAGAGTTGGCCATGGATGGCGGCATGGCGCTTGAGCAACGCTTGATAGTCCGCTTTCAAGCCGGCCATGTGTGTTTTGCTGGCTTCAATCTGCGATTGTGCCGGATCATAGAGCATCCTGATATCAATGAATACCAATACCTGATCGGCTCCGGCCACCGCCAGGGCGTCGCCTTGCGGCGTGCTGCTGCCGCCCTGCGCAAGCACATACGCAATGCCTTCAAGCGCATGAATGCTGCCCGGATACGCCTTGCTGAACGAGTTCTTGTAGATCAGGCAGGACTTTTCCGCGCTGGATTTCACGTTGGATACGTGCGCCTTGAAGACTTCGTTAGAACGCTCCACGGTTTTCTTGCCCAGTTTCTCATCCACTTGG
>JBILFE010000166.1:0-7059 GCA_044351705.1 Luteolibacter sp.
GGCTACGACGCCTACTTCACCACCAACACCACGAGCGGCCCGGCCGATTTGTCGGTGACCTTCACCGACACCTCGGTGGACGAAAGCGGCGGCCATATCACCAACCTGCATTGGGACTTCGGCGACGGTGCCACCATGGACACCACCACCCCCGGCGGCAGCGTGGCCCACACCTACACCGATTGGGGCACCTACAACGCCCGCCTCACCATCACCAACAGCCTGAGCATGGTGGTCTCCAGCAGCTACACGACGATTACCGTCACCCAACCGCTGGTGCTCAATGTGCCAAGCGCCGGTCGCTATCAGAACGCCATTGTCAACGTCGGAGCCGGCCAAACGGTCAACTTCGCCAGTGGCATCGGCACCTTCATGTTCGGCGGCCTGACGGGCAGCGGCACCCTCTCGCTTGAGGATGCCAGCTCCGCTTGCATCACCCTCATGATCGGCAGCAACGGCGCGGACACCACCTTCTCCGGCAAGCTCACCGGTTGCGGCTCCATCAACAAGATCGGCTCCAACAACTTCACCCTCGCCGGCTCCGCCAACGACTACGCCGGCACCACCACCGTCACCATGGGCAAGCTGAAACTGCCAGCTGGCAGTGTGCCGACACCCACGGTTTGGTTTGACGCCTCGACGTTGACCTACACCGACGGTCAGAGTGTGGATACATGGCCGGACAAGACCACCAACGCGCATGACGCGACCAAGATCAATGGCACCATGACGCTGCGGGCCAACGCGGTCAACGGTCTGCCGGCGGTCCAATTCGCCGACAACGGCATTGCCAGCATTGCGGGCAACCAGTATTCCAAGGTCCAATACATCGTCACCAAGATGAACGGTGGCGAATGGGGTGCTTGGATGGGCAGCAATTCGCGCTCAGGTTACATGTGGAACCAGAATGGCAACTGCTGGGATGCGAATATTCCTGCGGCTGTGGCGAAGAACGGCACCGCCTTGCCGAGTTATCCCTTCTATCTGGGCGATAACCGCAATGACCAATACATGGTCATCAAGATCGTCGGCAACGACAACAACACCAGCCCACGAGCCTATGAACTGGGCCGTACGGAAGGTTGGTGCTCCTTGAACAACTACATGGCCGAGATTCTGTCCTACGACCATGTGTTGACCGCCGAGCAGGATCAAACGGTGGGCGGCTACCTTGCCACCAAGTATGGCATCACCACTTCGTACCCGGTGTTCACCGGCGATGCCAACCGTCTCCCCGCCACCACCAACGTGTATTTCGCCGGTGGCACCATGGAAATCGGCAACGCCACCGCCAACCCGGTCGCCGGCCTCTATGTGGATACCGTCGGCCAGGCAGACGGCACTTGGGGTCCCACCGGTTCCGGTGCGGCTCACATCGATCCCGACCACTTCTCGGGCACCGGCTTGCTGACCGTCGCGACCAACAACGAGCCGATCGGCCCGCCCATCGTGACCAATGATACCGGTGCGACCCCGGCCCTGGGCGGTGCGACCCTGCGCGGACGCCTGCTCACCGGCGGCGGCTCCACCACCACTGTCACCTTCCATTGGGGCACTGTTGACGGTGGTACCGGAACTTGGCAGAACTCGATTCCCATGGGCACCCGCAGTGTGGGCGCGGTCACCAGTGATCTCACCGGCCTGATTTACGGCGTGCAGTATTACTACCGCACCTCGGCGACCAATACCAACGGCACGGCCTGGGCAGCGAGCACCGCGAGCTTCCTGACGCAGCAACCGCCGAGCGGTTACACTTATGTGGATGGCCTCAACGGCTCGATGTTCCAGTCCACGCCGGACTCGGCTGCCCCGATGGATCTGGCTGATGCGTCCTATGCGGTTTCCTTCAGCCGAGTCTTCACCGGCACCAAGGCGGGCACCGTGCTGGCGATGACCCCCTCCACCGAACCGCATGAAATCGCCGCCAAGAACATTGTTCTGGTCGGTGAGGTCAACGGCTGGACCGAGTTCGGCGGCAGCCCGGGCGACCACTTCACGACGGCTCTCAGCGGCCGGTTCTACCCGACCGTCAGCGGCAGCTACCACTTCCGCGCCGACTGTGACGACAGAGCTTGGATGTGGATCGACCTCAACGACAACGGTGTGTTCGACACGGGAGAAAGTGTCGGCACCTACGATTGGCATTGCCAGGGTGATGTGACGCTGACCGCAGGCGTGGGCTACAACATCATGTTCTTCGCTCAGGAACATGGCGGCGGTGAAAGCCTCAATTGGTATTACACACCTCCCGGCGGAAGCGAAACCTATATCAACCCGACGACTCAAGCCGGCCAATGGCGTCATGCCACCGGCTACAGCATCCCGCTGACTATCAGCAACACGGCAGCCTCGAGCGTGGCCTCCAGCACGGCGACCTTGAACGCCAGTCTGACCTGCCCGGGCACCAGCTTCGACGTGAGGGCTTATTGGTCGACGACCGACCACGGGACCAACACCGCCGCATGGGAAGCCTCGAGCAACGCGTCGGCCGGCACCTATGTTGACGGCAACCCGGTCACTCCGAGCGCCGCGGCCACCGGTTTGGCGGGTAGTACGACCTACTACTTCACCTTCCGCGCCTCCAACGTGGGAACCACGATCTGGGCGTCCAACGTGCTGAGCTTCACCACTGAAGCAGGCAGCGGCGGCACCTACTACGATCTGGCCTACGACGGCCATACCAACACGGGCGGCACGGCGCCGAGCGGCGGCAACTACCTCTCCGGCACGTCGGTGACGGTGGCGGCTCCTGGCACCCTGGTGAAGACCGGTCACACGTTCGACCATTGGAACACGGAGGCCAACAACGGTGGCACCAGCTACAACCCGACGGACTCCATCAGTGTCGTGGCCAACACCACCCTGTATGCACAGTGGACCATCAACAGCTACTCGCTGGACTACGCAGCGGGAACCGGTGGCTCGATCACGGGCACAGTGTCGCAGTCGGTCAACTACGGTGGCAGCGGCAGCCAGGTGACGGCGACCCCGGCCTTGGGCTACCACTTCGTCAGTTGGAGTGATGCTTACCCGACGGCCATCCGCACGGATACCAACGTGATGGCCAGCGTCAATGCCACGGCCTCCTTCGCCCTCGACAGCTACACGCTGACCTATGGCGCAGGAACCCACGGCTCGATCGTCGGTGACTCGCCACAGACGGTCAGTCACGGCGGCAGCGGCACCTTGGTGACGGCTACCCCGGCCACCGGTTACCACTTCGTCAGTTGGAGTGACTCCTACCCGACGGCGGCACGCACGGATAGCCCGGTGACGGGCAACCTCAACGTGTCGGCCAGCTTCGCGGTCAGCAGCTATGCGCTGACCTATAACGGCAACGGCAGCACCAGCGGCAGCGTGCCGGCGGTTGCCGCCGATCACGAGTATGACTCCACCATCACGGTGCTGGGCAATGTCAATAGCCTGAAGAAGACCGACCACACGTTCGCCGGTTGGAACACGGCGGCCGATGGCAGCGGCACCGGTTATGTGACGGGGAACTCGTTCTCCATGCCGGCCAGTGCGGTGACCTTGTATGCGATGTGGGCGCCCAACTACTTCCTCACCGAAGTCAAGAACAACGGCGGTGCGGCAACCAAGGAACTCACCCTCACCTGTGCGGTGCCGGCCAATGCCGTGCTCGTCACCAGTGGCGGTGCCTGCACGGTCGCCTTCAATGGCGTGACCTACAGCGTCGAAGCCAGCACCACCCTCGCGGCGGGATCCTGGACCAGCCCGGTTGCCAAGTTCGCCATGTCGTATACCTACGCCGGGCTGCCGGCTCTGCCGGAAGGCGGCTACTGGAAGTATCAGACCTTCTCGGCCTTTGAAGGCCTCGGGGGCAAGGGCTTCATCCGCCGCTCCATCGTCCAACCGTAACTGCGGCTGCCAGCCGCTGGCTCTAACCTAACTCCCTCGCGGGGCTGCCGGTATCACACCGGCGGCCCCGCTTGGCGTCAAGGGGGGGGTTAGAGGTTATGAGTTATAGGTTATAGGCAAGGTGCATTCGCGCTGGCTCTCTTTCAAGGAGCGTGGGCGTCCCGCCCACATCTTCCGGCTGCTCAAGAACTGTTAGCTGGCATGGACGCGGCTGGAAACCGACTGCGGCTGGTAGCCGCAGTTACGAGTAGGCGGGCAGGGCCGTAGCTGTGGCTTCCAGCCGCAGGAGAATATCCGCGCGCATGGACTGCGGACTGCGGGCAGGGCCGTAGCTGTGGCTTCCAGCCGCAGGAGAATATCCGCGCGCATGGACTGCGGACTGCGGGCACGGCCGTAGCTGTGGCTTCCAGCCGCAGGAGAATATCCGCGCGCATGGACGGCGGCTGACATCCATCCAATACAAGCCTTGGCAAAGCCGCGGGGACAGCTACATTGCGCCGTAGCGACATTTTCAAGCATAACCGGATGGGCTGGAAATCGAACAAGAAAAAGCGCGCGACACCGCGCGACACTCAACCCTGCGACCCGCCTGACTCAGGCGGGTCCGGCGTTGAGGAGGGTGACATTGATCCAAGCGGCGGCGGGCAGGATGCCCGCGCCACGGTGGACCGGCCATGTTGCCCGGATTCTCAGGTGGCGGGCCGCATGCCCGCGCGACGGGGCGGCGGGCGTTTCCGCGGTTGGCGCGGCTGGTTGCTGCGCTTGGCGCTGCTCGTCGTTGCGCCGCTGGTGTTTTTCGGTTTGCTGGAAGGTGGCCTGCGGGCCGCTGGCTATGGCTATCCCAGCGGGTTTTTCCTCGGCACGGATACCAATGGGGAATTCATCACCAACCACCGCTTCGGTTGGCGGTTTTTCCCGCAGTCACTGGCCCGCACGCCACAGCGCAGCGTGCTGCGTGCCAAGCCTGCCGGCACCCTCCGCATCTTCGTGCTCGGCAGTTCGGCAGCCATGGGCACGCCCGACGCCGCCTTCAGTTTTGGCCGGATCTTGGAAGTGATGCTGCGCGAGCAATATCCCGACACCCGCTTCGAGGTGGTCAACGCGGCGATGACCGCGATCAACTCGCATGTTGTTAGGGAGATCGCCCGCGACTGCGTCGCCCGCGAGCCGGACCTGTTTGTCATCTATATGGGCAACAACGAGGTGGTCGGCCCCTATGGCCCGGGCACCGTCTTTCAGCGCTGGTCGCCGAGCCTGCGCATGGTACGCGCCAATATCCGGGTCAAATCCACCCGCGTCGGCCAGTGGCTCGGGAACCTCGCCGGCGCGTTGCGTCCCAAGTCGGCCACGCCTGGCCGCTGGCGCGGCATGGAGATGTTCACCAACAACCGGGTGGCGGCGGATGACCCCCGGCTGTTGGCCGTGTATGATTCCTACCGCCAAAACCTCACTGACATCTGCGGCATCGCCCGTCGCGCCAAGGCCGCCGTAATCCTCTCAAACGTCGCCGTGAATCTGCGGGATTGCCCGCCGTTTGCCTCCGCCCACCGGGCCGGCCTGACGCCCGCGCAACTGGCCGAGTGGGAAAATCTCTACAAGGCAGGCGAAGCGTTGGTGGCCACCAATCGACCTGCCGAGGCGCTTGAACCCTACGCGGCGGCGGCAAAAATCGACGACCGTTTCGCCGACCTGCAGTTCCGCATGGGTGAGTGCCTGTTCAAGACCGGCCGTTTCGAGGAGGCGCGCGACCGCTTCGTACGGGCCCGCGATCTGGACACCCTGCGCTTCCGCGCCGACACCCATATCAATGCGATTGTGCGCGAAGTGGCGCGGGACCAAGCCGCCGTCGGCGTGCGCTTTGTCGATGCGGAACGGGTGTTTGCGGAAAGCGATCCGGAGGCCATGGGGATTGTCGGGGGCAACCCCTTTTTCCCCGCCCTCCGGTCCGGCCACCGGCTCTTCCAACAGCCTTCACCGGGAAAGCAATTTCTTAGCAGTCATCACTGGTGAGACTGAGCATTATGGCATTCAGTCTATTCTCGCCCTCCTCAGTCAGCGTGCAGCGGAAATCATCCTTGATACGTGCATACAGCTCCAGAGGGTCCAACTCGAATATCTCCTCACCATAGGCGGTGAGGAGTATGACCAGTATTACAGTCCCTAGCGTACCCGAATCCCGGAATAGCTCTGCTGCTGTCTCACGACTGAATGAAATTGTGTTCATGCGTAGTTAATACGCATTCAGCATAACTCGTAGCAAGTCTTTACTCGTTGCTTCGTCCAGTTTGCTGAGTGCATCAGAAGCCAGGCTGCAGCTGGTTGTACCAGAGGTCTTGGCCAGCTCTCTGGCTGACTTGATGATCTTGGCGTCGTCTGCCGAGAAGTTAGCGTCAAGCATTTCATCCTTCAGACTACCAACTTCAAAGTCCGGGACCATCACGCCACCTACGAATACGTTGGATGCTGCGGCCTTCTCGAACTCGTCCATGGTCATACCAGTGAAGAATGAGGCATACGGGTTAGGAACAGAGGCATACTTGATACCATTCTCACGGTCCAGCAAGCACCACAGTTCTGCCCACTTATCCATTTCCATGATGGTGTCCTCAGACGTGTGAGAGGCAAACTTGGAGAACTCTGCCTCTGCACCTGCCAGGATGTCCCTGTACTCGTCAAGCTGGTCTTCATTCAGGCCGGCTTGTTTACGGTATCCGATGGCATTGGCAGCCGTCTCGAAGTCTGGCATACGGAGAGTACCCAGGGAGGTAAGCTTGGGATGCAGGGTAGTCAGATCGACACCATGTTCCCCGGCTGCTTTCACAAGTTTGATGGAGGCGCTGCGAAGGAACTCGATAGGCAGGGCGTCCTCGTGGGCGTCCTTGAGCATCAACTCAGAGCTACCAACGATCTCGCCGTAATTACCTATGGGGTAAAAATTTTGAACACCTAAACCGAACTCGCCCTCGAAGTCAGTCGTCAAGGCATACTTGACACCTGGCTCGGAGGCTTGCTTGGTGAGACTGGCGAACAAGTCGTCCAGTTGTTTCACGTCTTCGGAAATACCGAATAACTCAGCTGCTCTCTTTATGTTAGACTCGACTACGGGATTCTCTATTTTGTTACCATAAAGGTATGCAGCACTCAGGTAGGTGGCTGCTTTCGAGAATACCGGGAATAGTC
>JBILFE010000168.1:0-7002 GCA_044351705.1 Luteolibacter sp.
CCTCTATCTTCTATCTTCTATCTTCTATCCACTATCCACTATCCACTATCTTCCACTCTTCCGTCTCCCCCATGCACCGCTTCCTCAACCCCGCCGACATCCGCCGACTCAAGAACTATGAGTTCGGAGCCAAGGCCATGGTGGAGGGTTATCTATCAGGCCGGCACCGCTCACACCAGCGCGGTTCGTCCATCGAGTTCCACGAGTTCCGCCAGTACACTCCCGGCGACGACCTCGCCCGCGTCGATTGGCGCGTGTTTGCCCGCAACGACAAGTTGTTTCTGCGCACCTTCGAGCAGGAAACCAACCTGGAATGCCACATCTTTCTGGATTGCTCGGCCTCGATGGGGTTTCCGGAAAACTCGCCGCGCCTCTCCAAACTCGAATACGCCTCGTTCTTCGCCGCCGCCCTCGCCTGGTGGGTCATTTCCAAAAATGACCGCGTTTCCCTCACCCTCTTTGACCACGGCATCCGCAAGTTCCTGCCGCCCGGCTCCACCCGCCAGCACCTCCACGACCTCCTCAACACCCTCGAAACCAACCACCCCGGATCCAACACCTCAATCGTCGAGACCCTGCACCGCGCCCAACCCCTCCTCAAACGCAAGGGCACACTCGTCATTCTATCGGATTTCTTCGCCGACCCCGCCGCCCTCTTCCGCGCCCTCAACCCCTACATCCATCGCGGCTTCCGCATCCACCTCTTCCACCTCCTCGATCCCGCCGAACTCCTCCTCGATGACCGCGGACTGTCTCGCTTCGTCGATATGGAATCCAACGAGCAGCTCACCGTCCATCCGCATGCCCTGCGCGACGCCTGGCAGCAGGAAATCCTCAACCACACCCGCGCCCTGCGCGCCCTCGCCGCCTCCCGCCACGCCGACTACGCCCTGACCTCCACCGCCGACCCCTACTTCGCCCTGTTTGATCGGCTGCGGGACTAAAGCACTAAATCCTAAATTTGAAATCCGAAACGAAGAAAGCATGGAAACCCGGGACGCCAAATACGATTTGGAGGAGCGCACTTTCAAGTTCGCTCTGGCCATTCGTGCCTGCATATCGAGTTCCAAGTGGACCCGGGAGCAATGGACGGACATTGACCAGGTCCTTCGTTCATCTGGATCTATCGCAGCAAATTACATTGAAGCCAACAACGCGGTATCCAAACCTGATTTCATTTTACGCATCCGCATCGCCAAGAAAGAAGCCAGTGAGAGCATGCTGTGGTTGCGACTCCTCGAAGCCACATCTCAGGACGATTCTATCAAGACAGCCCTTCACTCCCTCTTTCAAGAAGCCGACGAACTCACCCGCATCATAGCCACCATCCTCCGCAACTCCCTCAGTTAATCTATCGACCACTTCTTCCTCGTCCGTTTCAAATTTACTATTTCTCTCTTCCTCTTCCTCTTCCGTTTCGAATTTAGTGCTTAGAATTTAATGCTTCTCCTCTTCCAACATCCCGCCCTGCTCGGCTTGCTTGCGCTCGCCGGGCTGCCCGTGTTGGTCCATCTGTTATCACGGGCCCGGCCGCCGCTCTATCGTTTTTCCAACATCGAGTTCCTGCGCCGCGTGCTGCGCAGCACCGCGCGCATCCGCCGCCCCAAAGACTGGCTGCTGCTCGCCCTGCGCAGCCTCGCCCTGTTCGCCCTCGCCGCCGCCTTCTCCTGGCCATTCCTGGTCTCCAATTCCGCACCCCTGCCCGGCGAAAAATCCACCGTCATTGTGTTGGTCGACCGCTCCGCCTCAATGGCGGCCCGCGAAGGGGCCGGCAGCCGCTTCGATGCCGCCTGCGTCCAAGCCAGCCGCTTCCTCGAGCAAGCCAAACCCGACACCGCCAACCTCATCTGGATCGATGCCGAACCCGACGCCGCATTCCCCCAACCCGGCCCCAATCTGACTTTTCTAACAGACCTGTTGCAGCAGGCCAAACCCCGCCCGGAAGCCGGCGCCCTAACTGCCGCGTTCGATCTGGCCCTGCGCCAGCTCGCCGAGGCCGGCGGCCACCGCGAACTCATCATCCTCTCCGACTTCCAAGCCTCCGCCTGGCGCGACTTCACCCCCGCACTCCCTAACAACATCATCGTCCGCAGCCACTGTGTCGCCACCACCACCCCGCCCAACCTCGCCGTCACCCGCCTTATTCCACAGCCCGCCGAACCCGTCGTCGGCCAGGTCCTCACCCTCCTCACCCGCGTCCACAACTTCTCCGCCCAACCGGTACGCACCCAACTCACCCTCGATGCCGATGGCGCGCTGCAATCCCAAGCCATCGATCTGCCCGCCTGGGGCGAGGCGGAAGCCGCCTTTGTCCTGCGACCGGCCACGTCCGGCCCGCTGGCCATCAGCGCCACACTGGAGGCCGATGCCTTCCCCGGCGATGACGCCCGCCACTGCGTCGTCCACGTCCGCGATTCGTTGCGCCTTGCGCTGGACACGCCGTCGGATTCCGCCGAAGCGAAAATCCTCGGCAAACTCGCCACCTCGCTCACGTGGTTGGAAATCGCCACCGGCCCGACCGCCGCCCGCCGACCGGACTTCCAGTTCATTGCGGCTTGGTCGGGTGAGGCGCCGGCCGATCTGCGCAAGCTCGCGCTGGCCGGCACCACGCTCATCGTGCGGCCCGCCGCCGCCTGCCCGCCCGCGGCGCTGCAAGCATTGTTAGATCTGCCCGCCGCCGAGGCCGCCGGGGCATTCGGCCTTGCCGATTCAGCACAGGGCTGGGCGGTGGTGCCGGAGGATGCGCACCCGGCGATCCAGCTTTTCCGCAATGGCGATTTCGGCAACCCCTTTGCCGGCTCGTTCCACCAACGCCTCCGCTTGCCAGAGTCGCTCGCCTCTGCCGCCGGCTCCAGGCTCATCGCCCGCTATGCCGACGGTCCGCCCGCCCTCGTCGAGTATCCCACCAAAGCCGCCCCGATCCTGCTCTGGAACCTGCCGCTCGACCCCGCCAAATCCGATTGGCCTAACCAAGGTACCTTCCTTCCGGCCATCGCGGAGATTTTCCTGCGCAGCCGCCCGCGCAGCGCCGCCGAACCCGCCTACTCACTTCCCGGCAGCCCGCTCACCTGGGCATCCAACGATCCTGCCCATGCCGGTGCCCTCACACTCCTCGGCCCGGCAAATGCGGCCATTCAAATCGCCGAGTCCACCACCACCGAGGGCACCCTCTGGCAATCGCAAGCCCCCGCCGTGCCCGGCCTTTACCGCTGGCAATTCTCCGGTCAAGCCATCGCCTTCAGCGCCGTGAATTTCCCCGACGCCGAATCCGACCTCCGCCCGCTCGATGCCACTCCCACCTTTGATAAAAGCAATGTATCTAACGACTCTCTCGTCCGCCAAGCCGCCCTTGCCCATGGCCTGCCACTCTGGCCATGGCTCGCCCTCGCCGCCCTCCTTTTCCTCACCCTCGAATCCCTCGTGCATGGTTACAAAGTCAATAGGTAAGTAGGTAAGTAGGTAAAGAAGTAATTAGGTTCCATTCGCAGCTCATCACTTACCAACTTCTTCACTTTTTTACTTACTCACCTCTTCACCTCTTCACCTCTTTACCTACTTACCTACTTACCTACTAACTTCTTCACTTACTAACTTCCCCACCTCTTTACTTACTCACTTCCCCACCTCTTCACCTCTTTACTTACTCACTTCCCCACCTCTTCACCTCTTTACCTACTTACCTACTAACTTCTTCACTTACTAACTTCCCCACCGCCCCCCCCTTGCACCCGCCCTTCCCACTCCCAATCCTCATCTCCATCGCAGTCGCGGCCCTGGGCATCGCCGCCATCGGCGCGTGGCGCGGGTCAGCCGGCATCGCGACCCGCATGCGCGGATGGCTCCTAACATTGCGTCTGCTCGCCATCGCCGCCGCCCTGGCCCTGCTTTTCAACCCGGGAAAATGGCAGCATCCCACGGACACCCACATCAGCCCGTGGATCATCCTCAACGATGTCTCAGCGTCCATGGCCCAAGCCACCGCCGACGGCTCCACCCGCGCCGCCACTGCCAGCGGGCTCATCCGCCAAGCCACCGCCCATGCCAAGGCCGTGGATATCCCGCTGCGCATCCATCCGTTTTCCGCAAAACTCGATGCCGCCAGCGACGCCGGTCCCCCAACTCCTAACGGCACCGCGTCCAACATTCTACCCGCCGTTGCGCAAATCCTGCAAGACGCCTCCGCCGCCGGCGAATCCCTTGCCGGCATCATTGTCCTCAGCGATGGCCGCCAAACCCTCAGCTTCTCGCAGGCGGATCTCGACGCCCTGGGCCTGCGCGCCCGCAGCCGCAACATCGCCGTGCACAGCGTTGCCATCGGGGCCGATGCCCCAAGCCCGGACCTGGCCCTCATCCAACCCCGCGCCTCCCTAACAGCTTTTGCCGGCCAACCGCTGCGCATCCCCTTCGCCCTCAAGTCCACCGGCCTGGCCCCACTCCGCCCGGCCATCACCTTGCGCGATGCCTCGGACAAAGACCTCACCAGCGTCTCGCTGGAACTCTCACCTAACAAAACAGCCAGCGCCGTCTTCGAGGTCAAGGCCCCGCCCGCCTCCACCCGCTGGACCATCGATACCCCGGTCCTTGCCGGCGAAACCCGCTCATCCAACAATCGTTGCGCGGTCAACATCCGCATCCTGGATTCCAAAACCCGCGTTTTTCTGGTCGAAGGCGCACCCTACTGGGACAGCAAGTTTCTCGCCCAACTCCTGCGCCAACAGCCGCACATGGATGTCCAGTCGATCCACCGTCTCTCCGACGAGCGCTATTTCCGCATCGATTCAGGCGACGCGAAAAATGCGGAGACCCGGCATCCGGTTTTCCCTAACACCCTTGATGAGCTTTCACGCTACGACCTCATCGTCTTCGGCAAAAACATCGACCCCTTCCTCACCCCGGACCGCGCCGAGATCCTTCGCACTTACGTCCGTGATCGTGGCGGGGCGGTGCTCTTTTCGCGCGGCAAACCGTCGACCGCTGCACTGCCCGCCCTCGAACCGTTAGAACCGGTGGTGTGGGGCACCGCCGGCACTGCGGAGTTCCGCTTCACGCCCACCCGCGATGGCGAAGCCGCCGGCCTCTTCGGCCAAGCCCTGCCCGCCCCCGAAGCCTCGCTGTGGAAGGCCCTGCCCACGCTCAAAGACGGCCGCCAAATCGCCCTGGTCAAGCCGTTCACCCGCGTGTTGGCCGAAGGCATCCCGGACCGTGACAGCGGGGTCGCATCCAAGAGTGGCACGGGCAGCTTGCCCGTGTCGTCCTCTTCCCTTTCCACCCCCGGCAAGTTCCCAGCCCTGTTAGTCCGACGCTACGGCCAGGGCGTCACCGGTCTGGTCAATGGCGACGGCCTGTGGAAATGGGATTTTTTCCCGGAAGCCCGCGAACTCGGAAATTGCTATGAAGACTTCTGGACCCAACTGATCCAGTGGATGGCTTCCTATTCCGAGTTCCTCCCCGGCCAGGACTTTTCCCTGCGCCTGGCGGCCTCGCGCGGTGAGGCTGGCATCCCCCTTGCCGCCACCGTTTCCTATCGCGGTTCCAACCCGCCCCCGCAACCCCTCCTGCGCATCACCGACCCCTCCGGCACCGCCACCCAACTCAACCCCGCCGCCATCCCAGATCCCTCCGGCCGCCCACTTTGGCGCTGCTCCTTCACCCCGGACCAACCCGGCCTCTGGTCGCTCAAACTCATCGACCCAAGACCCGCCGCTGCGGCCACTCCCGAAGCCCTCTTCACGGTACCCGCCCCGCCTCAGGAAAGTGACGACCTGGCACCCGATCCGGCCTTGCTCGCCGCCCTGGCCCAAGCCACCGGCGGCCAAGCCCTCCGGGTTGCCGACTTCCCCAACCTCATCAACACCCAGCTCATCAAGCATCCCCCCGCCAACCGTGACTCCGCTGCCATCTGGACTCCCGCCTGGAACTCCGCTGCCATCGCCCTCACGATCGCCGCCCTCTTCGCCACCGAGTGGTTCCTCCGCCGCCGCCACGGACTAACATAAATTCTAAATCTTAAATTCTAAATTCTAAACCAAGATCATGGCGGCCAAGATGATATTCTAAATCTTGAATTCTAAATTCTAAACTAAGATCATGACGGCCCCTTTCTTCTCTTCGTTTAGAATTTCATGCTTAAAATTTAGTGCTTAAACCATGCCCCTCTTCATTTCTTCATCTTCTCTTCGTTTAGAATTTAGTGCTTAAAATTTAGTGCTTAAATCATGCTCCCCTTCTCCTCCCAACTCCGCCGCATCCGCTATCTCCTGCGAGGCACCCGGCTCGTTGGCGCGGCTCTCGCTCTCATCGCGCTGACGGCCAGCCTGTGGCTGGTCTTCGGCCTAACCGATGCCATGGCTGCCTTCGAAACGTCCGCCCGCGTTGGCATCACCACCGCCCTCGTCGCCATCTGTGCCATCGCCGCGCTCACGGCCCTCATCGTCGCGCTGCGCGTCCCCGCCCGCACCGCCGCCGCGTCCGCCGATGCCGCCCTCAGCGATCCCCGCCAGCCCGCCACCGCCGCACTCTCGCTTGATAGGAAAACAGGCGTCCCGCCTGTTAGGGAAGACAGCGCGTCCCGCCTGTCCGCCCATAAAACGACAGGCTGGAAGCCCGTCGGCCCTGACAGGCGGGACGCCTGTCTTCCCGCTAAACTCCCCGTGTCTCCCCCTTCCCTCCTCACCCAGTTTCTCACCACGCGCACCCTGGATGCCGCCGCGGCCTCCCTCGCCGCACTCCCGCTTAAAAAGCTCATCCCCTGGCGTTTCCTCGGTCTCCTCCTCGTGGCGCTGGCCCTTCCCTTGTTAGCCATCGGCTCTCTGCGCCTGGCCCTGCCCGCCGCCTTTGCCACCATCAGTGCCCGCCTCCGTCATCCAGCCGCAGACATCCCGCCTTACAGTCCGCTCGTTTTTGTTTTGGATCCAGCCAAGCCCGCCACGGTTTATGGCGGCGATCTTCTCATCGCCGCAGACATCAGCGGCGCGGCCCTCACCCAACCCGTCGAGTGCCTCA
>JBILFE010000683.1:0-2656 GCA_044351705.1 Luteolibacter sp.
ATGAACCGAAAGATCTGCTCGTTGTTTCAGTTCCACCGAAGTGGCCGGTTCCTGAGAGCGGTGGATTAACACCGTAAGAGCGAGTGGAGGCGTTACCAGTGAACACCGTGGAAGAAATTTTGTTGAACCATGAATCTGAAGTGCCGATGCCAAGTACATGGCCCATCTCATGCAATGCAATCGAGATGAAATCCGTGCCGCTTGTGTTCTGACTTTGTGAGAAGTTCCACGTCGAATCGATATCAAAGGCGATGGAACCACCCCACGGAGCGAAATCGGTTCTAAGCGATGCGGTTGTGTCGGCTGCTCCTGCACTGCCCCGTCCCCGCAGCAGTGGAAGCCACCCGGCGTTTGACGATGATCCACTCCACCCACCGGGGCCAGCCACACCTTTAGTGCTGGTACCCAGGTCACGCGCTCCTACATAAACGATGATGGTGTTGGCTGGGACGACGAGGTTTGGAATGTCTATCGTTGCACCAGTCGCGGGATGCGTTGGTCGGGCGGTCCAGGAGCAACCTGGATATTCCGCAGCATCGATTCTCAGGAGGTTGTCCTGGATCAGATTTCCATAGAATTTTGCCACCGCTTCAATCGCATCGCGTTGCGTCTGGGTGCTGAAAAAATTTGACGTATCATAGGTGTAATCGATCTCAATCGTCAGCGCATGAACATGGCTGGTGATTGCAAGGATCGGAATCAGAATGGATTTCATGCTGTGGTTTTGACGTCGGATCGAAAATACTGATGTTTCGCCAAAGGTCAACCTAATGAAAAATCATCAGCTCATTGGCACAACATGCATTGGCTCAACACGCACGAGCGGTTCTCCAGCCTCTCCGGCATTATAGTCCGATGAAGAAGCGTGATTCGAGAGACGCGAGATTGAGCTTCACGCGCGTACAGGTCTCGCCCTTTTCTGAAGATGAAGAACGGACTGAAGTCCGAGACTACATTACGCCGGCGCCATGGAACGTGCGGATGCGGTGTGGCGATCATGGGCGGGTGACTTTGAGGCGGGCGCTGAGTTTTGGATAGGCGGCGGTGGGGATGCTCACGGTGACGAGGTCCGGGGCACTGCCGTTTTCCGCGATGGTGATCGTCGCGGCACCGACGACACCGCTGGCGGCGGGGAGCAAAACATCGGTCCAGGCTGTTAGGTCGGTGGCGTGCTGGAAGGTCTGCGTGGTGTCGATTTCGGAATCGTCGCGGCGATGGAAGGTGAATAGGAAATGTGTGGGCGTGACCGTGAGGGTGGGCAGGATGGCGGCGTCGTAAATCCTCGGGTTTCCATTGAGGACGTATTCTAGCAAGTTGGCCGTGCCGTCGCGGTCGGGATCGCCGGCGGGCGTGGTGTCGGTTAGTCCGGGGAAACTGGCAAGCCACGAATCGTAGCCGGAGGGCACGGCAACGCTCAACGAGAGGACGCCGGTGGCTTCGCTGAAAACCCACGTGAGCCGGCCGTCCACGCGGGTCCAGATATTCGCGACTTCGGTGAACCCGGGGATGTTGAAGGTGGCGGCGTAGGTTTCTCCTAGGGTTGCGGCGTTGACCAATGACCAGGAATTTCCGTGGGCGGGCGCCGCGTTTGATAGATCGAGGATGAACGCGCCATTGAAGCTGGCGGTGCCGGCGCCGGTGACGCGGTTGCAGATGCCGTTCGCTCCGGGCGCGAAACGCAGCGATCCGGCCACGGCGAGGTCGAGCGCGCCAATGCTCACGGTGGTGTCGCCGGTGTGGGTATTCGCCCCGGCGAGCACGACGGTGCCGGCGGCGGAGTCCTCGCCGAGTTCGAGTGAGAATGGCCCGATGATGCCACCGCTGATGGTGGCGGTGCCGGAGTTCGCGCAAATTCGCGAATGGTCGGCGAGCGTGACCGGCCCGGAGACGACGGCACCGCTGCTGATGCGCAAGGCTCCGAGCCGCCCGGCAGATTCATTCCAGCCGTTGCCCGCGAGGGTCAATGCGTTGGCGGCTTCGATCGCCGCGTTCACATAAAGCTGCCCGCCATCTGCGATGGTCACGGGGCCGCTGCCGAGGCCGGTGCTGTCACTTAGGTTCACCCGCGCGGCGTTGATGCTCGTGCCGCCGTTGAAAGTGCTCGCGTTGTTAGCGTTGTAACGGCTTTCGTTGATAACGCCGCTGCCATCGAAGACGACGTGGCCGCTGCCGCTGATGGTGTTCATGAGATCGAGGTCGCTGGCGTTGGTGCGGCGGATGACGAGCGTGCCGTGGTTCGTGATGGATGCGGACGCCGCTAGTGTCGCCGTGGTGGACGCGCCGCTCTCGGCTCCGACGCGCAGGGTGCCCGCGTTGATGGTCGTCGGGCCGGTGAAGGAGGTCGCGGCCGCGAGTTCGAGCGTGCCGTCACCGGATTTGATGAGGCCGGGGACGTTGGTGCCGGTGGCCTGGCCGATCGCGCCGCTGACGATTAGATCGGTCGCGGCAGTTCCGTCAGCGGTGTCGATCACGAGGTTGGTGCCCGGGACGTAATCGTTGCGGAGGGTGATCTTCGAGGAAACGTTTGCGGGGGTCGCGCAGTCTAACGTGTTTAGCGTGCTGTTTCTCCAATGGATATCTCCGCCGGAAATGGTGCCGCCGGTCATGTTGACCGTGGCGTCCTTGAGGAAGCTGGTCGTGAGCGTATTATTGACCG
>JBILFE010000006.1:0-17561 GCA_044351705.1 Luteolibacter sp.
TCCTTGAGGCCGCGACGCAAAATATTGAGCGTCGGTTTGGATATTTGCTCGTGAATCGGGATCACCATCACCTTGGCCGGGCCCTTGGCTGGGCCGGGTGCGGCGGCGGGTGCGGCGGCGGGTGCGGCGGCGGGTGCGGCGGCGGGTGCGGCGGCGGGTGCGGCGGCGGGTGCGGCGGCGGCCAATACCGGCAGTTGAGCGCTTCTTGCTAGGAAAACCGGCGTCCCGCCTGTTAGGGAAGACAGCGCGTCCCGCCTGTCTGCGGATAAAACGACAGGCTGGAAGCCCGTCTTCCCTGACAGGCGGGACGCCTGTCCTCCCGACGCCTGTCCTCCCGACGCCTGTCCTCCCGACGCCTGTCCTCCTGCTAAAGGCGCAGCGGTATCCTCCGCCGGCCCCGCGAGGGCGAGCATCCCAGACAGGATCAAGATTCCAATACCGTTGGTCCAGTGCTTCACGCCAATAATCTGTGACAATCCGCGCATTCCTGCAAGCTCGAACCTGCCCGCTGCCCAATATGTTGGATTTATTCCTCGCAGCAGGCGGGAAAATCCGTTTGTCTTGGTGCCGTTACCGGTCAACCCGCAGCTCCCGTGCTAGAACTTCAAGACGTTTGTTTCACCATCCGCAAAGACGGTGCCGATGTTAATCTCGTCGACCACCTTTCCATCAAAGTGCCCAAGGGCCATTTCATGGCGATCGTGGGGCCGTCAGGCTGCGGCAAAACCACTTTGCTCAAGACCATCGCCGGACTCAATCCGGAGTCGGCCGGGGATTTGTTTTGGGACGGGCGCAATCTATCGGAAGGCGGGGATTTTTCGCCGTCCGAGATCGGTTATGTGCCGCAATTTTCCATCGCCTATGATCCGCTCACGGTGGATGAATCGGTGGAGGCGGCCACCCGCTTGCGGGTGCGTTGCCGCAGCACCGAGGAGTTGGATGAACGGATCGACCGGGTGCTGGAGGAAGCGGGACTGACGGGCATCAGCGACCGCCTGGTCAAGGTTCTATCCGGCGGGCAAAAGCGCCGGCTGGGCCTGGCCATGGAGTTGGTGTCCGATCCGAAGATCCTGCTGTGCGATGAAGTCACCTCGGGGCTCGACCCGCGCTCGGAGCGGGAAATCGTCACCTTGCTGCACGACCTGTCGCGCAAGGACGGGCGCATCGTGCTGTCGGTCACCCACTCGCTGGCGCATCTGGAACTCTATGATTCGATCCTCGTGCTGCACGAAGGTTGCCTCGCCTTTCACGGCCCGCCGGAAAAACTCACGCATTATTTCTCGGTCAAGGACTGCGAGGAGGTTTATCCGCGCCTGGCCACCCAGACCGCGGAGCGCTGGCAAAGTTCCTGGCGCAAACACGGCGAATCCTATTTCCGTATGCTGGAGCGCAATCGCGAACTGCACCTCGCCGATGGCAGCTTGCAATTGCCAGCCAACGCGGCAGCGGCCAGTGCCCATGCCGAGCCCGGCGCGGAGGACCACGACCGGGCCGAGGACGACGACGACGACACCGCGGACGAGATCGTGGCGCCGCCGCGCCGCTTGGCGCCCGAGTCGCTGCCCATGCCGGGGTTTTTCAGCCAGTTTGCCACGCTGCTGTCGCGGCGTTGGCGGATTTTTTTCCGGGACCGCGGCCAGGTGTTTTTGCAACTGGCCATTCTGCTGTGTTTCCCGGTTCTGGTCACCTTGTTCAGCGACAAGGCCGCCGGCAACATCCGCCGGTTTTCCGACACCCGCCAATCCGACATCTCCGCGGAAATCCAAGAACAGCAGAACGTCCGCGCCGATCAGGCCAAGGTCGGCTCCGCGGTGTCCGGCATCATCATGTTCCAGGTCGTGCTGCTGGCATTGATGGGATCTAACAATTCAGCGCGCGAGATCGCCGGCGAACGCCCGATTTATGAGAAGGAAAAATTCGGCGGCTTGCGGCCCTCGGCGTATCTGGCCTCGAAGATTGCGTTTTTGTCCTGTCTGGTCATCGCCCAATCGTTGTGGATGGCGTTTTTCGTGAATTTTTTCGGCCAATTCCGCGGTGAATTTTTCCAGCATGCCGGGTTTTTGTTGTTGGTCAATGCGGCGATGACCGCGATTTGTCTGGCGATCTCCTCGGTGATGCGCACCGCCGAGCAAGCGTCACTGATGTCGATCTATCTGGTTGGATTCCAACTGCCGCTATCCGGGGCGGTGCTGGCATTGCCGGAAAACATCGAGGTGTTCACCCGCCCGTTCATCTCCGCTTACTGGGCGTGGTCCGGCTCGGTCGAGGCCCTCCAAACCCAGGTCCACGACGCCGTCAAGTCGGTGATCGACACCTCGCTGTCGGTGCAAACTTCGTGTCTGTACACCCTTTTCGCCCACATTGGAGTAGCGCTGGTCATCGCCTGGGCCGGCGCCCGCCGGCCGCAGTGGGATTGATCCGGAAATAGCTCTCGATTTTTAAATTTTCACAAGTAGATTCGCGCTGTTCGCAGAATTCATCCCGCCTCACCCGCATATGGCCCGTCGCGCTAGCTCCAGTTTGCATCCCGGCATATTAATGGGCATTGCCGCCGCCGTGGTGGTTGCCATCATTGCCGGGCAGTCGTTGTTCAAGAAGAAAAAAACCGGCTTCAGCGACGTGAGCCCGTTGAACATCCAGGAATTTTTGGAAAACGGCAACAGTCTGCGCGGCAACGAATATTCCCTCACCGGCAAAATCGATGAAAAACTCCGCTGGACCTCCACCCGCGGCCAGATCGTGAGCATGCGCGTGTCCACCCCCGGCGGTGACGAATTGATCGGCGTGGAAATCCCGCCGAATTTCAACAACCTCAACATCGAGCGCGAGCAACGCTATGCCATGCGCATCAAAGTCCGCCAAGGGGGCATCCCGGTGGCCACCGCCGTCAACCGTCTCTAACAAACCAGTCCCACCCTCGATGAAAGCCCCGTTTCTCCTTCTGCTGTTCGTTTCCGGCATGGCTGTTGGTCAGGTTTACACCCCGCCTGCGGGCCAACCGGCGGCGCAACCGGGGGCTCCAACCGACACCGTCACCAGTCCCAAACAAAAGCCTGCCGCCAGCCCCTTTGGCCAGGAAATCCCGATGCTCGACCCCTCGGCGGAAACCATCACCGTCGCGGGCATCACCATCCCGCTCGGTGACAACCGCGTGCTTAAAGCCCGCTTTGAAAAATACCTGAGCCAACCGCCGGAAAGTGATGAGGCCACCTTGGAGTATCGCAAGACGATAGCCGAGATCCTGGCGACGGTATCGCCGTTTCACAAGCCCGCGCCGAACCTCTATGACGCCTTCAAGTTGTTGCCGCGGGCGTCCACCTACCCCGGTGACGCCAATATCTGCGGCACCCTCGCCGAGGCGGTGTACATGGCCATGCTCTCCAAATCGGACATCGCCAGCCTCAAAAAACTCAACGAATCCATCGAGCAGGAAAAAAAGGACATCCAGGCCAAAGCGGACTGGGATGCACGCCATGAAAAAGCCCCCGGCGTGGCCCCCCAGGCGGCCCCCGCCAAAGGCGGTGGCAAAGGTGCCAAACCCGCGCCCACCGCCGGCAGCAATCCGGGCGCCGGCATGGAATCGCTGAAATACGCCGACACCCTGCGCCGCATCGTCGAAATCGAGGCCCTCAAAAAGGCCAACATCGTCCGCACCGAAGCCCAGACCATCAAGACCAAGGCGCAATACCAGGTGAACATGGTCCAATGGTTTGTCCAGCGACGCTTCGAGCACGTGATCATGGCCGCGCGGTTTTACAATCAAGTTTGGAAAGATGGCGATACCACCCTGCGCATCGACAAAGGCTCTGACGTCGCCAAATTGTTCTCCGAGTCCATGGGCGTGAGCCCCACCGTGTCGTCGCTGGATTCTTTCTCTAACGAGGCCGTGCGTGAAGCCGACAAATACATCGAGGCGTTCAACCTCATGCTCACCCGCAATGAACTCCACTCCGCATCCCAACGCCTCATGGAAGCCTTTGCTGTGGGCGAATACCTTGCCCCGGTCGCCACCCTGCCGCTGGAGAAAAAACTCAAGGTGCTCGCCTACACCCGCGATCTCAATGAAGTCTATGGGGCACTCACCGCCCATGATTTCACCAAGGCCAAAACGCTCGTGGACCGCCTCAAGCTCACCGCCAAGGATTTTCCTTCCTCCAAAATGGATGGTGCCATCTCGGGGTACTCGCTCGCCTCGGACCTCGCCATCGATGAAGCCAAAGCCCATCTCGTCGCCCGCGAAAATGACAAGGCCGCCGAGAAAATCCGCGCCGCCACCGAGATCTGGCCGACCAATCCCAAACTGGATGAATTCCGCAAGCTCATCAAGGAAGGAGCGCCGATGCTCACCGCCCGCAATGATTTCGACCGCCTGTTGAGCGAGAGCAACTACCGCGAAATCGCCAAGCGCCAATACGAGTTCGCGCCCGCAATCCAAGGCGACGCCAAACGCGAGGATGCCTTCAAACAAATCATGACCAATCTAACCAAAATCGAAACCGCCATGGGCAAGGCCGCGGAGTTTGGCAAGATCGGCCAGAACTACGCCGCCTGGGAACAACTCGCTGAAATCCGCGAACAATTCCCCGATGATCCCAAGCTCGGCCGCGAAATCGAACTGCTTTCCTCCAAGGTCGCGGATTTCACCAAGGCCCTCGACCGCGCCCATCAATTCGAAACCCGCACGCCCAAGCAAACCGGCACCTCCATGGCCTGGTACCTGAAGGCGCGCGGCATTTACCCGCGCAGCAATCTGGCGGAAGCCGGCATCAAGCGCCTCCTCGATGACATCATCATCGATGATGGCGCTGACACCTCCACGTCCACCGCGGAAAGCACCGGCAAACTGCCGCTGGATAACAATTGAGGTCCTTGGCTGGCTAGGCGCGTTGTGGCTTTACGGGATTCTGAACGGTGGCTTGCCTCAGGCAGGGACCTTTCTCCGAAAGGTCCGGTTGGCAGCGTGGCACCCACCCGGAACGGACCGCCCTTCCAGAACCCTTAACCCTAAAAGGGAAAATAGAAACCACGGATTGCACGGATTACACAGATTACGAGAGAGTTATGCATTTCATGACATTTATCATTTGGGTGAGCCTTAGACTTGATAGATAAGGACCATCTTCTCCGTGTAATCCTCTTCAATCCGTGAAATCAGTGGTAAAAAAACAGCTGCAACCTTTTTTATTTTCCTTTTTTAACCCGCCATCCGCCGGACCTTTCGGAGAAAGGTCCCTGCCTTGGCTTCGCGCGTGAACATGTGCTTTAACATTTTTTTGTCCGGTGCCCGCTGCCGGTGAATCAGGGAGCGGTGTAGATCATCCAGATGCCGCCCAACACAACAAGCACACCACACGCAGCCTTGATACGCGTGACCGCTTTGGAATTTTCGTTCCAGTTGAGGAATTTCTGCACCACCTCGGTGGAGGTGCCGGCCAGCACGATGACCGCGCAGTGGCCGATACCGTAAGCCAGAAGCAACGCCGCGCCATACCACGGGGCGGTGTGGGCCAGCTTGAAGGTGACGCCCAACATCGGGGCCATGTAAGCGAATGTGCATGGTCCCAGGGCCACGCCAAAGACCAAGCCGAGGATCAAGGCCGCGAGCATCCCCTTGCGCTTCATGCCCACTTGGCCCGGCCCGGAAAAGGGCAGCGGAATCACTCCTAACAAATGCAGCCCGACCCCGAAGAAAATCAACGCCACAAAATAATTTCCGTAGCGGCCGACGTCGCCTAACATGCGTCCCGCGCCGGCGGTGATGGCGCCAATGGCGGCGATGGTGATGAGGATGCCGACGGCGAACAACGTCGAGGTCCAGAACGCACGGCGCGTGGTGACCGGGCCCTGTTCGCTGATGAAGCCGACGATGAGCGGGATGCTCGCCAGATGGCACGGGCTGAGCACAATGCTCAGAATCCCCCAAACCACGGCGGCACCCAGCGCGATGAGTGGCGCGCCTTCGACCGCGTGACTGAGGTTGGTGAAGAGTTCTTGCATGGTTAGAAGGTGATGCCGAGTTCCTTCCACTTGGCGAGGATGTCGTCCTTGCCGAAAAAGCCGGTGTGGCGGAACAACTCCTTGCCCTCGGCATCGTAGAAAATCTGGGTGGGAATGATGTCCACTCCGTATCGCTTGCCGGCGTCCTCATTCTGCCATACATCGATGAACTCAACGTTCATTTTGCCGGTGTATTCCTTCTTCAAATCCTCCAGAATCGGGGCCATCGCCTTGCACGGAATGCACTTGCCCGCTCCGAGGTCGAGGAGTTTTGGGAGCTTGGCGCTTGCGTCGGCTGCAGATTCCGCGGTCGTTGTGGCCACGGCGGTCGAGGAGTTGGCGGCGTTGGGTGACTTGTTGCCTTTGAGTACGATGGCCGCAGTAGCAGCGCCCACAACGAGCAGAATAATAACAATTTTAGCCGGTGTTTTCATAAAGGGTTGATTATTGCAGCAGGGCCTTCACTTCGGCCAGGGTGGGCAGCTTGCCGGAGAGCTTGACGGTGCCGTTGACTGCCAGCGCGGGGGTCATCATCACGCCCATGGCCATGATTTGTTTGAGGTCGGATACCTTGGTGATTTCGGCGGTGATGCCGAGTTCCACAACCGCCTGTTCGGTGAGTTGCGCGAGGGTCTTGCATTTGTGGCAGCCCGGGCCAATGACTTGGATCTTCATGATTTGTGGTGTTGGTTGTTAGTTTGGAAACAGCGCTCCGTAGAGCATCCCGGTGAAAGTTGCCATGACGACGACCAGCGCCACATAGACGGTGGTTTTTTTGGTTCCCATGATGCTGCGGAGCACCAGCATGCTCGGCAGCGAAAGGGCGGGACCGGCCAGCAGCAACGCCAGCGCCGGGCCATTCCCCATGCCCGAGCCCATGAGCCCTTGCAGGATCGGCACCTCGGTGAGCGTCGCAAAATACATGAACGCGGCCACCACCGAGGCAAACAAGTTCGACGCCAATGAATTGCCGCCCACCGCCTGACTGACCCATTCGGATGGCATCACCCCCTCGTGTCCGGGCCGGCCCAACAGAATGCCCGAGACAAACACGCCGGCAATGAGCAGCGGAAAGATCTGTTTGGTGAGCGTCCAGGTGGCGTCGAGCCACTCATGGCCCTCGCCCGGAGTGCGCGCACACAGCAGCGTGAGGCCCGCGCAGCCGATGATGAACGCCACCAGCGGCGCGCCGGGCCACAGCAAGGCGGCGAGGGTGACCGCTGCCGCCGACCACGCCAGGCCGCTCCAACGGAACCCGAACCAGAGCCCCAGCGACGCACCCAAGCCAAGCGCGAAGGCGGCACTGATCGGCCATTTCCACCCAAAAATCATCGCCCACAAGCCGGTGGCTTCAAGCGGCTTGCTCCAATTGGCAAACACCAACACCCCCACCATGCTGGCGAAAAACGCGATGGTCTGCCAGAGCGGCCGCCCGCCCTCCGCCTCGGGCATGTCGATGGCGGCGTCGGCGCGTTGTTGTTCCTCGCGCCGGAACACCCAATGCATCATCAACCCGACGACGACGCTGAACACCACCGCCCCAACGGCGCGGGCAACACCCAATTCGAGCCCCAGAATGCGCGCCGTCATTACGATCGCCAGCACATTGATGGCCGGACCGGAATAGAGAAATGCCGTCGCCGGCCCAAGCCCGGCGCCACGCTTCCAGATGCCGCCAAAGAGCGGCAACACCGTGCAGGAACACACCGCCAGAATGGTGCCGGAAACCGACGCCACGCCGTAGGACATCGGCTTTGACGCCTTGGGTCCGAGGTATCGCATCACCGCCGCCTGGTTGACAAACACGCTGATGCCGCCCGCAATGAACAGGGCCGGAACCAGACACAACAGGACGTGTTCCCGGGCATACCACTTGGTCAATTCCAAACCCTCCTTGAGCGCGTTGTCAAAGCGAGGAATCCCCACCGGCAGATAGAACAAACACCCAAACAATACGGCGAATCCTGCGAGTATCATCATCTCCCTGCGCAAGCCCCCATTCTCTGCATTCACCTCACATGTGCCATTCATTGTCGATCCTGGAATTGGTTGTTAGAAAATATACGGTGATAGGCCTGATCCGTGATGGGTCTGGCTCACGCGCAACAGGCAACTTTCAGCGTGAGGTGTTTCTCGCCGGCATCGACCCGGTTGATGCACTCGGCGAAGGTGAGCACACACGGACATGTGAGCCGATAGAAAATCTGCTGGCCGCGCCGCTCGTCGGCGATCAAGCCGGCATGCCGCAACACGGTGAGGTGACGCGAGGTGGTCGAGGCCGCGCAGCCGGCCACTGTGGCCAACTTGCACGCACATATCTCGCCATTGCCCAAAGCATGGACAATGGCCATGCGCCCGGAGTGGCCGAGAGCCTTGAACACCTCGGCCTGGCGCTTGAGCGCCGCTTTGGTCGGCTTCACCGCCCGGCCTGGAAGCGTCTCATCACGGGCGGGCCGCCCGTGCCCCTCTTGAAGAGTCTTGGTCGGTTTCACCGCCCGGCCTGCAATGGTCTTCGCGCTGCGCTGCATGGCGCAAATATTCGTGATTTCGCGAAATGGGCAAGAATTATTTTTCGCAGGGTTTTTTGAGCAGACCGCAGAGTTGCCAAATGTGCGACTCACCGTTCCGCCATGAGTTTTGCCTAGACAGGAAAATGAGAACCACTGATTTCACTGATTGAACTGATTTAGAATAGGTTATAGAGCCATACCCACTCATCTAAAAGGTGAACGCTCTAATTGTTATCTCGATTGGATTATTGCAGTGTAATCAGCAACCTCCCCCAACGCCTTCCATTCAACCTCCGCGCCATCCAGCAGTTTACCCAGAAAATCATATTCGTGTCCATTCGTGTTCATTCGTGGTTCCAATCTCTTCATCCGAAACTCCATGAGCTTCACCATTTTCAACACCGTCGAGCAGATGATCCTCGATGCCGCGACCAGCCTTGGCAGCGGCGCGGGCGGTTCCTTTTTACCACGAATATCACGAATGAACACGAATGGAAGACCGCCAAGCCATTTCTTATTCGTGAAAATTCGTGTTCATTCGTGGTTCCTACTTCACGCCTGATCTCCTTTCTTCCGGATCTCTTTTTTTGTCTGTTTTTCCAGTGATGAGATCGTATTCAGGTAGTCTTTTTCGACCTGATCCAGAGAGATGGCTATTTGAACTGTCAACTGCTGGTTGACAGTTGCCCGCTCATCCAGATCCTGATCCTCGAAGATGGCCTTGATGTGCTTGCTGATGTTCTGTTTTGAAGTCTGGAAGAGATCCGCGATTTGCTGTTGGGACAGCCATACCGTGCCATCCTTGAGTTGCAGATCGATTTGGGTTTTCCCGTCCTCGGTGGTGTAGAGAATGACGTCGCTCAAGTTCCAACCTCCTCGCCTTCGATTTCCGCCACGATGGCATCGATGTCCGCCCGCAGGCGGTCGATCTTGGCGACGGTGCTTGCCAGTTCCGCGTTCCGCTCGGCAATGTCCATGACTTCGCGGATGAGGCTACGGTTCGAGGGGGATGGCAAACTCAAGCCCATGAGAGGTAAAGAGCATGAAATCTGCGGTGTTGAGAGTGGCGAGAGGCACATTCTGGGAAATGGCAGTGGCGGCAATCATGGCATCCACCCGCAAGCGGCGCGGGCGATCTGCGGCATTAAAAAGCAGGGCTGCAACCTGTGCCTGAGCGGCTGCAAACGGGATGATGCCGCCCTTGAGAAAAGCTTGCATGGTATCGATCTGAGCGGCTGTGACAGGACCGGATAGAAATTCATACCAAGCGGGAGCTGCCGTGCAAAACGTCTGCCCCGCTGCGACCCAGGCGAGAAGGTGGCGGGATTCCGGACGAGCCTCGATCACTCCGCCAATCAGATAGTTTGCGTCGAGGCAGATCATTGGCCCCTCCAATGTTTCCTGTCTGCATACACTTCAGCGATGTAGGCGTCTCCCTTTTCGAGATCTAGCCCCCCCCCCGAGGCGAATAGTGCTCGCAGCAGGGTGCCCGGGTCGGGAGGCTCGGCTTGTTTGGGGTTTTCTGCTTGCTCGACGGAGCGCCGCACGACTTCGGCCTGCGAAACATCCCAGCGCGCGGCCAGGCGTTTGAGCCGCTGGGCCGTAGCTTCATCCAAGGCGAACGTGGTTCGGTGAGTCATCGTTGGCATACCAACACTACATACCATTGAATCGGCCTTGTCAAGGCAGTTTATTCCATTCGGAATTAGGTGGCCGTAAGTACGTGATGGTGACGGTCAAGAAGTGGGGTGGGATCGAGGAGATGTTGAAGTGAATGGGTGCCTTGTAGCGGCGCTCTGTGAGCGTCGGTGCGCATGAAATGCGAATGTCGTGACCATGGCTTGTCATTCGCTTTCCGGCCGCAGGGCCAGATTGCGACGGTCACAGACAGCCGCTTGTTAGCATGAGCGATAACGAAGCAGTCTGCCGGCTGCCGGACAAGACGATCCTGGTGGTAGAATACAAGGGCGCCGACCGCTATGCCGCCGCCATGATGGACCGTCACATGGGCGATCTGTGGGCGGAGAAATTCCCTAGGATTTTTTGCAGACTTCGGGCAAACTCCATCGTAAATTCCGCCATGAGTTTAGCACAAATCCTTGACGAACTGCCGACCTTCACCGTGGCGGAACGGCATTTGCTCGTATGCCGCGCAATCGAACTCGATGATCCTGCCATGTTGACGGAAGACGAGGAGCTTGTCTTGGCCCGTCTCGAAAATCACCGCCGTGATCCTTCTTCCGCGGTCTCTCTAGCGGACATGAAAGCGTCACTCCGCTCCAGATCCGCAAGATGAACTGGCTTGTGGAATTCCGACCGGAAGTTAGGCAGGATGTCGCTGAGGCTGCCCGTTGGTATGAGTCTATCCGCGTGGAAAACGTTCTTGCTTGCGGTAAGCGTCATTATCGCCACCATCCCCGCATCGACCATGAAAAGCCACGCCCTCTTTATATTATTGAGCGTTGTCCTCTTGTCGTGCGCCCCGTTAGCTGGTGCCGCCGAGTTGGCCACACGAAAACCCAACATCGTCTTTTTCCTCGCCGACGATCTCGGCCAGCGCGACCTCGGCTGTTATGGCAGCACGTTTTACGAGACGCCAAACCTTGACCGTATGGCGAAGGAGGGCGTGCGCTTCACTGATGCCTACGCCGCCTGTCCGGTGTGTTCGCCCACCCGCGCGAGCGTCATGACCGGCCAGTGGCCGCAGCGCACCGGCATCACCGATTACATTGGCGCCCCCGCGCCGGACCAGTGGGCGCGCAACACCCTGTTGCGCCCCGCGCCTTACAGTGAGCGTCTCGCGCTCGAGGCACCGACGCTCGCGAAGGCGCTCAAGGCCGCCGGTTACGCGCCGTTCTTTGCTGGCAAGTGGCATCTCGGCCCTGAGGGCTGGTGGCCGGAGAATCAAGGATTCGATGTGAACAAGGGCGGCATCGACAAGGGCGGGCCGTATGGCGGAAAGAAATACTTCTCGCCCTACGGCAATCCGCGCTTGAGCGACGGCCCCGCCGGCGAGCATCTGCCCGACCGGCTTGCCACGGAGGCGGCGAAGTTTATCGAAACTAACAAGGACCGCCCATTCTTCGCCTACTTCTCGTTCTACGATGTGCATACGCCCCTCATGGCGCGCGAGGACCTGCGAAAAAAATACGAGGCGAAGCGCAGTCGGCTCGGCCTTGTGGCGACATGGGGCCAAGAGGGACCGCGCGAGGTCCGGCTCATGCAGGAGCATGCCGTGTATGCGGCGATGGTCGAGGCCATGGACCTCGCCGTGGGCAAGGTCCTAACCAAACTCGACGAACTCGGCCTGCGCGAAAACACACTCGTCATTTTCACCAGCGACAACGGCGGCCTCTCCACGAGCGAAGGCTCGCCCACGTCGAACCATCCGCTGCGCGCCGGCAAAGGCTGGTTGTATGAGGGCGGCATCCGCGAGCCGTTGATTGTGCGCTGGCCCGCCGTGGTGAAGGCCGGCAGCGTCATCCACTCGCCGGTGAGCAGTCCGGATTTCTTCCCCACGCTGCTCGCGGCCACGAATACCCGGCCGCAGCCCGGCCAGGTGCTGGATGGCGTGAGCCTCATGCCCCTTCTCAAAAGCGACGAGCTGCCGGAGCGCCCGCTCTTCTGGCATTACCCGCACTATGGCAACCAAGGCGGAGCCCCCGGTGCCGCGATCCGCCGCGGATCGTGGAAGCTCATCCACTGGATGGAAGACGACCGCGCCGAACTCTTCGACCTATCCAAGGATCCCGGCGAGCAGACCAACCTCGCTGAAAATGAGCCGCAGCGCGTGAGGCAGCTCCGCGCCGAACTCGCCGCCTGGCAAAAGCAGGTCGGCGCCAAGTTCCCCAGCCCCAACCCCGCCTACGACTCCGCCAAGCCCGACGGCCGCAGTGTCAGCGGGAAAATAAAAAAATGAAATGACAAACAACAGAAAAACGACGGGAGCAATCAAGACATATGCGTGAGTTCGTGCTTTTGCCCAACGAATCATGATGGCATCAATGAACGACAGATCCGCCAATTCACCCCATGACCGCCGCTTTTTTCTCAAGACTTCCAAAGCCACCCAATCCGGCCAGCGGGTCGAATTGACGCTGGCCCGGGGAGTGACCTTGAATGCCAAGGATTTCATCACCACAAACCTCCAATTCGCATGACACTGAAAATACCCGTTGTAGCTCTAACGACAGTAGCCCTGATCATGGGCCTGGGTGCCACCGCCGCGGGCGAAGGCCTCGCCGGCAAACGACCTAACATCATCGTGATCCTCACCGATGACCAGGGGTATGGGGATTTGGGCCGCAATGGCAACCAGGTGATCAAGACGCCCAACCTGGACAGGATGTATGATGAGAGCATGCATTTCGAGGATTTTCATGTGAGCCCGACCTGTTCGCCGAGCCGCTCCGCTATCATGAGCGGCAAACACGAATTCAAGAACGGGGTGACGCACACGATTCTTGAGCGTGAACGCATGAGCTTGAAATCCACGACGATTGCCCAGATCCTGAAGTCAGCAGGCTACACCACGGGCATCTTCGGCAAATGGCACCTGGGTGACGAGGATGCCTATCAGCCGGACAAGCGCGGGTTTGACGAGGTGTTCATCCACGGCGGTGGGGGAATCGGTCAGACGTATCCCGGATCCTGCGGGGATGCTCCCGGCAACACCTATTTCAGTCCGGCCATCAAGCACAACGGCAAGTTCGAGAAGACCGATGGTTATTGCACGGATGTGTTTTTCGGGCAGGCCATGAAGTGGATTGAATCCTCGGCCACGGGCAAACAGCCGTTCTTTGCCTATCTTCCCACCAATGCTCCTCACGGGCCGCTCCAGTGTCCCGAGGAATACCGGAAGCGGTGTGGCAACGCTTTTTACGGCATGATCGCCAACATCGACGACAATGTCGGCAGACTCATGGCTAAGCTCAAGGAGTTGCGCATCGACGACAAAACGCTGGTCGTTTTCCTCAACGACAATGGCGGCACGGGCGGAGGATTCAATGCCGGCATGCGCGGAGGCAAATGCACGGCATTCAATGGCGGCACGCGCGCGATGTCGCTCTGGCGCTGGCCGGGGATGATCCACCCTGCGGCCTGCGACAAGCTCACCGCCCATCTGGATTTCTTCCCGACCTTTGCGCAACTGGCCGGAGCGCAGGTGGCCGCTGAGGTATCAAGTACGTTGGATGGGTTCAGCCTGGTTCCGTTGTTGGAAAACCCGCAGGCCGGGTGGCATGATGAGCGCATGCTCTTCACGCATGTCGGCCGGTGGGCCACGGGTAAGGAGCCGCAGAAATACGGGCAGTGCAGCGTGCGCTGGAAACAATACCTACAGGTGTGGGAAAAAGCCGAGTGGTGTCTTTATGATCTGAAAACCGATCCGGGTGAAAAGATCAACATGGCCGGCCAGCACAAGGAGGTGGTTGCAAAGCTGGACAAGGCCTATGACGCGTGGTGGGCGGCTGTGTTGCCATGCCTCGACAACGAGCAGGCCTACATGACCGCGCCCAAGGTCAATCCGTTCAAGGATCAGTATAAGAAGCAATTTGGCAGCAACTAATCATGGCAAACAAGCTCATGTACCATAATGACTTGGCAAAGCCGACCACGAATTCATAAGTTTTGCCTATCAATCCTATGAAATGTCACCTCATCCACATTGCGGCGTCTCTTCTGCTAGGTGCGGGCTTCCTCCGCGCCGATCCCGACGACCCAGCCTGGCTCGATTCCTATAACATCGCCTGGGACAGCCAGAGCGCGGATGCGCGCGGCTCGATGCCCATCGGTGGCTGCAACATCGGCCTCAACGTCTGGGTCGAGAAGGACGAGTTGCTGATCTACTTTGGCAGCCCGGATTCCTGGAGCTATCGGGGCGCGGGATTCAACACCCAGATGCAAACCAAGCTCGGCCGCTTGCGTTTGAAGTTCACCCCGGTGGCCTGGGCCAAGGAGTTTCGCCAGGAGTTGGACCTGGCCAGCAACTCGATCGTGCTGAGCGGGAAAACCACCGACGACCGTGCCGTCAAACTGCGCGTATGGATCGATGCCATGCAACCCGTGGTGCACATCGAAGGCCAGTCTGATCGTCCGCTGGAGACTGCGGTGGCCGTCGAATATCCGACCGGATTGGCCATGGCACCCCACAACCCAGGCCAGACCTACGGCCCCTTGGTTAGGGAGGGCCGCATCGACGGGGACTCGATCGAGTGGTGGGAGCGCAGCCCGGCCATCGACGAGGGACGCAACGAATATATCCGCCGGTTCAAAGTCGAGGCGCTGGCGGAACTGCTTCCCAACCCGATGGCTAACAGAACCATGGGCGGCCGGCTTTCCGGTGCGGGCTTTGTGGCCGACGGCACGGGGCAGGGGACCTATGACGGCAGGGAGTTCAAGTCGGTTAAATTGAAATCCGCCGGACCGCTCAAGACCTTCGACCTGCGCGCGTCGTTGCGCATCGCCCAGGACGCCACGCTCGAAGAATGGCAGGCGCAGGTGAAAAAACTCGATGCCGCCAAGCGCACCACCGCCCAGGCGGATTGGAAAACGAGCGCGGCGTGGTGGCAGGGGTTCTGGGACCGCAGCCGCATCGTGATCAATCCGGGCAAGGGGCCGGATGATCCGGCCTGGCAGTCAGGGCGCAACTATCAGTTATTCCGAGCGCTGTTAGCCAGCAACCGCACCGGTGAGTTTCCGACCTTGTTCAACGGCGGCCCATTCACCTGCGAGCCCAACCCGGATTTGCGCAATTGGTTTGACTGCCAGTTCATGGCGCAGAACCAGCGGCTGGTTTATTGGCCGATGCTCAAGAGCGGCGACTTCGATCTGCTCAAAGTGGGCTTGGAGTATTACCGGCGCAGCACCGATTTGCAGACCGCCTGGGCCAAACATTTCTGGAAGATCGACGGTCTGGCATTCAACGAGGGCATGGGCATCTATGGCACCGACTGGTCCCCCAACCCCGAAGGCCATGGCGGGCCCGGACATCTAACCTACCACAAGGTCAGCGGCATGGAATTCGCCATCATGATGCTCGAATCGGGAAGTTATGGCGGGACCGATGTCCGCCCCTACCTGCCGGTCGCGCTGGGCTATCTGAAATTCTACGACCAGTTCTATCGGGAGCAAACCAAGAAGCTCACCGGCAAGGAACTTGATGACAAGGGGCGCCTGGTCATCTTCCCCGGCAATGCCATCGAGATGTATCAGCAAACGCGCAACGACGCCTGCACCATTTCCGGACTGATGGCGCTGAGCAAGACCGTGCTGGACTTGCCGGCAAAACTGCTGACCGCCGAGCAGCGCGCGTTCTGCGAGGCGTTCCGCAAGACCTTGCCGCCGCTGCCCACCCGCGAGCGGCGCGGGCATCAAACCCTCGCGCCCGCCGAATCGTGGAAGTCGGCATCCACCTGGGATAACATCGAACTGCCGGAGTTGTATCCCGTCTTTCCCTTCCACGTCTATGGCGTCGGCAGGCCGGGTCTCCAACTGGCGCGCGACACCTGGGAGTTCAGCTTCGATCATCCGCGCCAGAAACGCAACTTCTGCTGGTATCAAAGCCTGATCTATACCGCCGACCTCGGTCTAACGGAACAAGCCCGCGAGCTAGCCCTGAGCAAACTCCTGTGGCCCTACCATGAGAAGGGCGGCCAGTCCGGCATGCGCTACCCGGTGTTCTATGACACGCACGGCTTCTGCCAGCGGCCGGATTTCGACCACGGCGGCTGCGCCATGGTCGGCTTGCAGGACATGCTCATGCAAACCGTGGACCAAAAAATCCTGCTCTTCCCCGCCTGGCCCAAGGACTGGGATTGCGAGTTCAAACTGCACGCCCCCTTCGGCACCACCGTGGCCGGCATTCTCAAGGCCGGCAAGTTGGAGAAACTATCAGTCACGCCGGAAGCCCGCGCCAAGGACGTGGTCAATATGCTAAGCAAATGAAACCGATGAACAAAGCACAAGCACATGGAGGACAGCCGTCCCGGCTGTCAGGGAAAACAGGCGTCCCGCCTGTTAGAACAGACAGCGCATGCTGCCTGTCCGCCAAAGCAACGACAGGCTGGAAGCCCGTCGGCCATGACAGGCAGGATGCCTGTCCTCCTGCTAGATTGGCAGCATTTCTCGGGCTCGCGGCATGCATTGGATTATCCGGGGCCGCCCTGGCTGAGGGGACGCAAGCATCGCTGACCCTGACATCCCCGGTTTCGTGTCAGGTATTCCAGCGTGACAAAGGGGATGTGGCGGCGATCCTGATAGAGGGAACCCTCAGTGACAACGCCGATGTGATCGAGGTCAAGGCTGACCTGGTGCCTGGCGCTAAGCGTGGCACGTCCGTAAAGTGGACCTCCGTCACTCCTCAGGGGCAGCGGGTTTCGGGAAAATTCGCGGGTCACCTCTCCTTGCCCGCAGGTGGTTGGTATCAGGTGACGGTCCGTGCGCGGATGGACAGCCGGATGATCGCGGAGCAGACCGTGGACAAGGTGGGCGTCGGGGAGGTGTTTGTCACTGCCGGGCAGTCCAACTCCGCCAACTTCGGCAACCCTCAGCAGAAGGCCAAGGACCCACGCGTGGTCTATTTTAATGGCAAGGCGTTTGTGCCCGCGCAGGATCCCATTCCCGGCGGCTGTGGCGGCGGCGGCAGTCCGTGGGCTTTGTTAGGTGACCGTATTGCGGAGTCCCAACAGGTTCCTGTCTGTTTCCGCTCAGCCTCCTTGAACTGGACCGAAGTCAAGGCCTGGCTCCCGCCGGACACCGCCCTCTACAAGAATCTATCAAGCTGTGTGCAGGTCTTCGGCAAGGACGGGGTCCGGGCCGTGCTCTGGCATCAGGGCGAAAGCGACACCTTGGTCAAGACCTCCGCGGAGACCTACTGCGAGCGCATCAAGACCATCGTCGAGGCGCTCAACAAGGATGCCGGCTATGCGTTGCCGTGGCTGGTCGCGCAGGCATCGTTCCATCCGGGGTCCCAGGCGCCGGAACAGGAACTCGTGGCCAAGGGGCAACAATTGCTATGGTCCAAGAAGATTTGTTTCCAGGGACCAAACACCGATG
>JBILFE010000531.1:0-3449 GCA_044351705.1 Luteolibacter sp.
CGGAATACCGGCACGACGGCGTGCACTTCAACCACAAGGGCCTCGAACAACACGCCCAGCGCTGGTTCGACGCGCTGGGCCGCGCGTTCAAGTGGAAAACCCGTTGATCTAGCAAACATGACCCATCTCATGAAACACACCACCATAGGAATGCTGACACTATCATGTGTTCTGTTAACCTCAACCGCCTTGCCGGCGGCCACCGCAGCCGCAGACAACGCCAGGGGCAACCCGGCTGTGGCGGCGGCCCTGGCGGTGCACAACGTTGTTTGGGATAGCCCGAGCAAGGATGCGCACGGCTCGATGCCACTGGGCAATGGCGATGTGGGCATCAACGCCTGGGTGGATGAAATGGGCGACCTGGTGTTTTATGTGAGCAAGACCGATGCTTGGGATGAAAACGCCCGCCTGTGCAAAATCGGCCGCGTGCGCGTCAAGTTCGACCCGCCGCTCACTCCCAAGGACGGCTTCCGCCAGGAGTTGAAGTTGATAGACGGCGTCATTCAGATCGAATCCAAAATTCAGAATCAACCCGCCAAAATCTCCCTCTGGGTGGACGCCAACCAGCCGGTGGTGCGTGTGGACGCGGAGGTGGGGGTGCCTGTGAGTTGCCGCGCGGAAGTGGAATTGTGGCGGCTGCGCGAGCGGCCGTTGGATCCGCAGGAGGATTACGGTTACGGCGACGACAAGAGCCCGATTGCGGTGGCCAGCAAACTCACGGTGTTGCCCGATGTGGTGGCCACCTCTGCCGCGCCGCAGGTCGTCTGGTATCACCGCAACACCCGCTCTCTCTATCCGGTGTGCCTGCAGGTGCAACACCTGGAGTCCCTGAAAGGCAAGTTCACCGACCCTCTGCTCGATCTAACATTCGGGGCGAGTCTGCGCGGCGTGGATATGGTCAAAGACGGCGGGAAAGCCATTAAATCCTCCAAGCCTGCCAAGCGCCAGCAATTGGCGGTGACCGTGTTGGCGGAGCGCACGGCAACGCCCGAGGCCTGGCTCAAGAACCTGGAAAAGGTCGAAAAGGCGGCATTGCAGCCGGGTTTCGAGCAGGCGCGCCTAACAACCACGGTGTGGTGGCAGGCGTTCTGGAACCGGAGCTGGGTGTTTGTGGAAGAGAATGCCGAGGCGGCGAAAGCCGGTGGCACCCCCGCCTCCCCCTCGCTGGTGACGCAGGGTTATGTGTTGCAACGTTTCATGAACGCGGGTTCCGGCCGCGGCGGCTCGCCCATCAAATTCAACGGCTCGATTTTCTGTGTGGAGAAGGTGCCGGGGGCGTCGCCCACCACTGCCGACGGCGATCCGGACTGGCGCAACTGGGGCGGCTCTTATTGGTTCCAGAACACCCGCCTGTCCTATTGGCCGATGCTCGCCAGCGGCGATTTCGACATGTTGGACCCGTGGTTCCGCATGTATCGCGACGCCCTGCCGCTGAGCAAGGCTCGCATGCAGGAGATCTACAAATTCACCGATGCCGCGTCCTTCCAGGAAACGATGAACTTCTGGGGTATGCCTAACAACCGTGACTACGGCTGGACCCACGGCGGGCCCGAACCGGGCAATGTATGCATCCACCGCTATTGGAGCGGCGGCATGGAACTCACCGCCTTCATGCTCGACCTCTACGATTTCAAGCAGGACCCGAAGTTCGTCAAGGACACCCTCGTCCCGCTGGCCGACCCCATCATCGCATTCTATGACCAATACTGGAAAAAACGCGACCCTAACGGGAAAATCATCTTTGACCCCGCACAGTCGTTGGAGGCCATGCCATGGACGATCAATCCGATGCCGGAGGTTGCCGGCTTGCGCTTCATCCTGCCACGCCTGTTAGCCCTGCCGCCAACCCTCACCACCGAGGCCCAGCGCACCCGTTGGACACGGATGCTCAAGGAGATGCCCCCGCTGCCGGTCGCCGAGGTCAAGGGCATCAAACTCCTGCGCCCATCGGCCCAATCGGGTGTCGAGGCGTCAGAAAATCCCGAATTGTATGCGGTGTTTCCCTATCGGATCTTCGGGGTGGGCAAGCCGGATCTCGACCTGGCCCGTGCCACCTACAACAAGCGCTTCTCCCGTAATAACTTCGGTTGGTGCCAGGACAGCATTCAGGCTGCCTGCCTCGGCCTCGGCGAGGAAGCCGCCAAGCAGGTGAGCGAGCGCGCCAAGCGCATCAATGGCGGTTACCGCTTCCCGGCGATGTGGACCGGCTTCGACTCGATCCCCGACCAGGACCATGGCGTCAACATCCTGACCACCGTGCAAAACATGCTGCTCCAAGCCGACGGCAATAAGATCCATGTCCTGCCAGCCTGGCCCAAGAACTGGAATGTCTCGTTCAAGTTGCACGCACCTTCTAACACCACAGTCGAGGGGGTCGTCAAGGCGGGCAAGTTGGAACAACTCAAAATCACCCCGGAGTCCCGGGCCAAGGACGTGGTCAACCTGCTGGGGAAATGAAACAAGATATGAAAACACAAATCATACAATCAGTTAGAGCATGGGGGTTGCTGATTCCACTCGGCGTTGTGGCGGGTTCGCTGCACGCCGCCTCGCCGCTGCCGGTAAAACCGAACATCCTGCTCATGGTGGGCGATGATATCGGTTGGGGCGATATTTTTTCCGATAATGGCGGCTGGATTTCCCAAGGCGGTAACAACGGGCCGTTGCGCGGTGGCAAATGGGGGATCTACGAGGGCGGACAACGGGTGCCCTTCATCTGGCGCTGGCCCGGTGTGGTGCCTGCGGGCAAGGCCTACGCCGCACCGGTCAGTTCGCTGGATTTCATGCCGACGTTTGCGGCCATGGCCGGCACTGCGCCGCCCAAAGACATCGATGGCCTGAATCTGCTGCCGTTCCTACGCGGCGAGCAGCAAGGCGCGCCGCATGGCGACCTGTTCTGGAAACTCAACGAGCAATGCGCCATCGTCCGTGATCCATGGAAAGTGGTGCGCTTCAAGGGCAAACCTAACAATCCAGAACTGTATGATCTGGGCAACGATCCCGGGGAACAGACGAATGTCGCCGGGGACAAGCCGGAACGGGTCATTGAACTGGATAAAGTCTGGAACACGTGGAATGCCACCTTGCCCCCGGCGTTTGTGCCGCCCAGGCCGGCTTCACCAAAACCTGCCCCGCCCAAGCCGCAGCCGGCACAACCTGACGGCAATCGTTGAACCTATAAAGGAAGATGGAAACCACTGATTTCACTGATAATACTGATTTTGAATAAGTTGCATCCCCATTCTCTTGTCTAACATAGTATCTAACGTTAATCTAAAACGCAATAAATGAGTATTAATCAAAATTGGAAGAGACTGATGGCGGCTCTAGCCGTTCTGATCCCCGTTGCCATCAGTGCGGCAGCGGCGGTGCCGCGGCCTGAGCACCCACGGCCGGACCAGCAACGCGAGAATTGGCTGACGCTCAACGGCGAATGGCAGTTTGAGATC